>JACOVB010000172.1 GCA_016177555.1 Candidatus Rokuibacteriota bacterium | reverse complement strand
GCGCCCGCCCGACCCGTGCCAGGATCTCCCACCCCGGCAGCGCCTCGCCCAGCGGCGGCAGCGCCGTCCTGAAGCGCTGCACGCGCCCCTCGAAGCTGGTGAACGTCCCGTCGCACTCGGCATAGGCCGCGCTCGGGAGGACGAGATGGGCCCGGGCGGAAGTCCCGCTGGCGTTGGTCCCCTGGAAGATCACGCACTCGGCCCCTGCGAGCGCCGCCTGGACCTCGCTCTCGGGCCACGCGGAATCCAGCAGGTGGTGCTGGAAGACCCACAGGAGCTTGATGCGCTTCTGGACCGCCGCGGCCAGGATACCGCGCGCGTCGAGCCCTCCGGAGACCGGCACGAGCCCCACCAGCTCCGCGCCCCGAGTGTTGGGGTTCTTGTCGGCCCGGAGGAGAAAGTCGTCCTCGTCGCCCGGCTCTCTCGGGGGAACGCGCGCGTCACGCTGGAGCACGCCCAGATGATCCAGGAGCCGGCGGAGCACGAACAGGTCCTCGTTGGCCATCTGCGGCGAGGCGATCACGCCGATCTCCTCGGGCCGGTGCCCGCGGAGCGCACGGGCCGCCGCCGCCACCACCTCGTCCCACGTCGTCCCGGTGCTCCGGCCGCTCACGGACATCATGGGCGTGGTGAGCCGGCTCTCGCCGTCGATCCACGGGAAGCCGTAGCGACCCGCGTCGCAGATCCACCACGTGTTCACGTCCGCATTGAAGCGCGGCTTGATGCGCGCGACCCGCCGCCCCCGGTTGTGGTGAGGGCGGCGCTGGCTCGTGTGGATCTCGATGTTGCAGCCCCGCGCGCAGCCGGGGCACACCGACTTGGCTCGGTCCAGGTACCAGACCCGCACCTGGAACCGGAAATCACGGTCCGTCAGCGCGCCCACGGGGCAGATGTCGATGACGTTGCCGGAGTACTTGTTCTCCAGCGTCGTGCCCGGGAACAGGCCGATCTCGGAGTGGTCGCCGCGGTTGAAGATGCCGAGCTCGCCCGTCCGCGTGATCTCGTCACAGTAGCGGACGCAGCGGGAGCAGAGGATGCAGCGCTCGGCATCCAGCATCACGTGCGGGCCCAGCGGCACGGCCTTCGGCTTGTGGACCTTGTCGTCCGTCATCCGCGGGTCGTACAGGCCGTGCTTCATGTAGTAGATCTGCAGCCAGCACTCCCCCGCCTGATCGCACACGGGGCAGTCCAGCGGGTGGTTGATCAGGTGGAACTCCATGATGGAGCGGCGGGTCTCCTTGACCCGCTCCGTCTCGGTGTTGACCACCATGCCGTCGGTGGCCAGCGTGTTGCACCCGACCTGAGGCCGCGGCACCTTCTCGATGTCCACCATGCAGAGGCGGCACTGGCCGGCCACGGACAGCCCGGGGTGATAGCAGTAGTGCGGCACCTCGGCGCCGGCGAGCCTGGCCGCCTCGATGAGGTTGGTGCCCGCGGGCACCTCGACCTCCTTGCCATTGATGGTGAGCCTAGGCATGCGCCCCGCTCCTGATCAGCGCCTCGAACTCCTCGCGGAACTTCTCGATGTAGCTGATGTACGGCCCCACGGCCCCATCGTAGAAGGCGCAGATCGTGGTGCCCGCCCCCCGCTTGGCCACATCGAGGATGGTGTCGAGGTCTTCCTTGCGGCCCTTGCCCTCGACGATCCGGTGGACCATCTTGTAGATCCAGCCCGTCGACTCGCGGCAAGGCGTGCACTGGCCGCACGACTCGTGCGCGTAGAAACGCGCCACGACCATCAAGGCATGAGGGATGGACACGGTCTCGTCCATCACGATGATGCCGGCCGAGCCCGCCATGCTCCCCGCGTTGCGGAGACCGTCCACGTCCATGGTCACGTCGATCTCGTCGGCCCGGAGCAGCGGGGCCGACGAGCCGCCCGGCACCACCGCCTTGAGCTGCCGGCCATCGCGAATGCCGCCGCAGTGATCGTAGATGAGCTGCCGCAGCGTGACGGAACAGGACGCTTCCACCACGCCGGGCCGGGCGACGTGCCCCGACAGCGAGTAGAGGCGAGTCCCGCCCTGGGTCTTCGTCCCGAGCGCGGCGAACCACTCCGCGCCCCGGTTGATGATGTGCGGCACACAGGACAGCGTCTCCACGTTGTTGACGATGGTGGGCTGGCCGAAGGCCCCCTTGATGGCGGGGAAGGGCGGCTTGATCTTGGGCCACCCCTTCTTGCCCTCGAGGGATGACAGCAGGCCCGTCTCCTCGCCGCAGATATAGGCCCCCGCGCCCCGGTGGATCACGATGTCGAAGTCGAAGCCCGTCCCCTGGATGTTCTTGCCGAGGAGCCCCGCCTCGTAGGCTTCCTGCACGGCGCCGCTGAACACGCGCCATGGCTCCACGTACTCGCCACGGATGTAGACGAAGCCCAGGTGGGAGTCGATGGCTCTCGCGGCGATGAGCATCCCCTCGATCAGCGCGTGGGGATCGCGAGTGAGGAGGTACCGGTCCTTGAAGGTGCCGGGCTCCCCCTCGTCGGCATTCACCACGAGGTACTTGGGCGCGGTGGACCCCTTGGGGATGAAGCTCCACTTCATGCCCGCGGGGAACCCCGCGCCGCCGAGCCCGCGGAGGTTGGCCTTCTTGACCTCCTCGGTGATGGCCGCCGGCTCCATCGCCTTGGCCTTTTCCCAGGCCGTGTAGCCGCCGTGCTCGCGATACACGCGCAGCGTGTGCGAGTCCGGCACGTCGAAGTTGCGTGAGAGGATCTTCTCAGTCACAGGTTAGTTC
>JACOVB010000171.1 GCA_016177555.1 Candidatus Rokuibacteriota bacterium | reverse complement strand
GGCCTCGGACACGATGGCCTCCCCGAGCGGGTGCTCCGAGCCCTGCTCCGCCGCGGCAGCGAGCGCCAGCAGCTCATCGGCCGACGCCCCCTCGGCCGGCACCACGTCGGTGACCACGGGCTTGCCAACCGTGAGCGTGCCGGTCTTGTCGAAGACGATGACCCCCACCTTGTGGAGCTGCTCCAGCCCCTCGGCGCTCTTGATCAGTACGCCCAGCTCGGCGCCCTTGCCGGTGCCCACCATGATCGCCGTGGGCGTGGCCAGCCCCATGGCGCAAGGGCAGGCGATGACGAGGACCCCCACCGCATTGGTCAGGGCGTAGAAGAAGGCCGGCTCCGGGCCCCACGCCCACCACACACCGAACGTGATGGCGGCGACGACGAGGATCACGGGCGCGAACACCGCCGCCACGCGATCGGCCAGCCGCTGGATGGGCGCCTTCGAGCCCTGCGCCTCCTCCACGAGCCTGATGATCCGGGCCAGCACGGTGTCCGTGCCCACCCGCGTGGCGCGGAACGTGAAGGTCCCGGTGCGGTTGACGGAGCCGCCGACCACGGACGTCCCCGCGGTCTTCTCGACGGGGAGGCTCTCGCCGGTGAGCATGGACTCGTCCACGGCGGAGGCGCCCTCCACCACCTCGCCGTCCACGGCGATGCGCTCGCCCGGGCGCACCCGCAGGAGGTCGCCCACCAGGACGTCGCTGATCGCCACGTCCGCCTCGCCGCCGTCGCGCAGCACACGCGCCGTGCGCGGCTGGAGCGCCATGAGCCGGCGGATGGCCTCGGAGGTGCCGCCCCGGGCCCGCGCCTCCAGCCAGCGGCCGAGGATGAGAAAGGTCACCAGGAGCGCCGAGGCCTCGTAGTAGGGCATGGCCCCCGTGGCCATGAAGGTGTGGGGCCAGAGCGTCACCGCCACGCTGAAGAAGTAGGCGGCGCTGGTCCCGATGGAGACCAGCGTGTTCATGCTCGCGGTCCGGTGCAGGAGCTCCCGGAGGAAGGCGGCGTGGAACTGCCAGCCCACCCAGAACTGCACCGGTGTCGTGAGCGCGAAGAGCACCCAGTGCTCGCGCAGCACGGCGGGGGCCCAGGGGAAGACCTCGTGCATGCTGCCGAGGAGGACGGGGACGGAGAGCCCGGCGCCCACGAGGAACTTGAGACGCAGGCGGCGATCCTCGGCCCGGCGCTCCGCCCGCTCGCGGTCCTCGGTCTCGGGCGTGGCGGCGATCTCCTCGGGCACCGCATAGCCCGCCCTGTCCACGGCGGCCCGGAGGGCGGGGAGGCCGACCCGCTCCGAGTCCACCCAGACGGTGGCGCGCTCGGTCGCGAGGTTCACCGCCGCGCGGCCCACGCCGGGGACGCCGAGGAGGGCGCCCTCGACCTTGCCGACGCAGGCGGCGCAGTGCATGCCCTTCACGGGGAAATCCATGCGAGTCGCGGTGTCGGACATGGAGCGGCCCTCCCCGCTACCGGCCGCCGAAGCGGGAGAAGACGTCGAGGAGCTCGTCCATCTTCTTCTGCCGGTCCCGCGCGTTGCCGGAGCGGATGGCCTCCGTGACGCAGGACGCGATATGGTGCCCCAGCACGAGCTTCTGCGCCTGCTCGACGGCGCCCTGCACCGCCGAGAGCTGGAGGAGGATGTCCACGCAGTACTTGTCCTCCTCCAGCATGCGCTGAATGCCCTGGACCTGGCCCTCGATCCGGCGCAGCCGCCCCAGGGTCTTGGCCTTCGTGTCCGCGTCGATCATCGTCCACGCCTCCACGTCGGGTCATGGAATATACCCTACGGGGGTACTCTATCACACCGGTGAGACGCGCCGGCGTGCGGAGGCGATTCAGGCGGGGAGATCCGGGAAGAGCGACTGCTGGGTCGGGGCCGGGGCGGGCGCGCGGCGCCGGCGGCCGGCGCGGCGCGCCGCCTCCTTCTGGCGGCCGCCCGTCCCCTTCGCGGGCGCCGCGCGGCGCTCGCGCCTGGGGCGCGTCCAGCCCTTCTGGCGCGCGATCTTCTCGCCCTGCTTGATGAGCAGCAGGTCCACGAGCCGCGCCAGCGGGCTGGTCAAGAGCTCCAGGTACTTCTCCCAGTAGCGCGGCGAGTACGCGAGGGTCTTCATCTGCTCGCAGGCCAGCATCAGCGCGGTGCGGTCGCCCTTGCGAGCGGCGAGCCGGAGCTGCTCGAGGATCTTGCCGCGGCTGATCCGCGACGGGCGGGTCACGAGAGGCCCAGCTCCCGCCTCAGCATGTGCGCCGCCTCGACCATGGAGCGCAGCTTGGAGACACCCACCCAGCGCGGGGTCTCCCAGAGCCCGCAGTCCGGCACGAGCCACAGCCGCTCGGGCGGGATATGCGCGAGCGCCAGCCGGGCCCGCGCGGCGACCTCCTCGGCCGTCTCCACCCGGAAGGCCTTGACGTCGACGACGCCCACCGCGACCTCCTTGTCCGAGGGGAACTCGCTCCAGAGCTCGATCTCGCTCATCTCGCGGTTCGCATACTCGAACACGAACTGATCCACGCGCGCGTCGAGGATCCCGGGGTAGAGCGGGCGGTAGTGGCGGGGCGTGGCGAAGGAGTTGTTGTGCGCGTTGCCGAAGCACACGTGCAAGGCCACCTTGGCGTTCACGCCCTCGAGCGTGGCGTTGAGCGCCTCCACCATGGGACCCGGCGCGCCCTTGAGCACGCGGTGCTTCCCGGCCGCCATCACGTAATTGGGCTCGTCCAGCTGCACGAAGCCACAGCCGGCAGCCACGAGCGCGCGGAGCTCTCGGTTCACCAGCGCGATGAGGTCGGCGATCAGGCTGTCCTCCGTCGCGTAGGGCCCGCCGCGACGGAGCGCCATGAGAAGCGTCATGGGGCCGGGCACGGCCACCCGCATGGGGCGGTCGGCATGGGTGCGCGCGTACTGGAACTCC
>JACOVB010000170.1 GCA_016177555.1 Candidatus Rokuibacteriota bacterium | reverse complement strand
CCCCCGCTGCTGGAGCCACGTGGCCGCGGCGCCCAGATCCTCGGGCCAGGCCGACAGCCGCGCCTTTCCGGTGGAGGCGCCGTACCCCCGCTGCTCGATGGAGGCCACGGTGAAGCCCCAGCCTGCCAGCGCCGAGTGCAGGTCGTCGAAGACGTGGGCGCCGCCCCAGCCGTGCGAGTAGGCCACGCCGATCCCGTTGGAGCGCTTCGGAAGGAAGAGCCGGCACGACAGGAAGATCTCTGCGTGCCTGATGTGCACCGAGAGCATCATCGGGTCCGCGACCAGACGAAGAGCGCCGCGAGCGCTGCGGCTCCGCCCAGCGCCGGCCAGAAGTTGGTGCGGAAGAACGGCATCGCGAAGAAGGGGGAGCGGCGCTCCGCGGGCCGGATGCGCCCGTCCAGCAGGCCCTCCACGAGCGTCATGGCGCGGCTCAGGAAGACCTCGGTGGTGGCCTGGGCGAAGGCCGGATCGGCGAGCGCCGGATGCCCCACGTAGCCGAGCCCCCCGTTCCTGAGCGGGTAATTGGGGACCAGGCGGTGAGGGAGCGGGTATGCCGCCGCGGGCAGCGCCCGGAAGTCCGCGGCCACGAGATCGGGCCGCAGCCACAGCATGAACGAGGTTTCCCAGAGCCCGGCGTGGACGTCCTCCGCGAGCGCGCTGCGCTCCTCCCCGGACAGCGGGCGGCCGAGGGCCTCCTCGATCTCGGGGAGGTGGCGGCCGCGCAGGAAGTCCCACACGAGGCGCCCCGTCAGGGACGCCATGGTGATGCCGCGCCGGCGCGAGACGATGCTCGCGGCTTCTTCCAGCGCCACCAGGTGGCCCGGGCCGCCGTGACCGTTGGAGACGAGGATGTAGCGGAACCCCGCGCGCGCCAGCGACTCCCCGTAGTCGATCAGCGTGTCGCGCACCGCCCGCTGCCGTATGGTCACCGTGCCCACCGAGTGGAGCGTGAAGGAACCCATGTGCAGGGTCGGCGCCAGGACCACAGCCCAGCCAGGGCGCGCCTGGACGAGGCGCTCGGCGATGGCCTCGGCGAAGTAGCGCGCGGCAAACGCGTCCACTCCGAGCGGAAGATGCGGGCCGTGCTGCTCGAGCGGGCTCACGGTGAGGATGATGAGGGTGCGGCTCCGGTCCAGCGCGTCGAGCGCCGGGGTGGACAGCTCCTCCAGGAGATGAACGCTCAAAAGCTGCTCCCTTTCGTGGCGGCGAGGTACTCGTTCTTGGCCTGCTCGAGCTCGGCGATGATCTCCTGGCGGGCGGCCAGGAGCCGCGAGGCGGCCTGGCGGCGGGTGAGCGCCAGCGCCCCGAGCCGGAGCTCCCCGCGCAGGCGGCCGACGCCCCCCAGGTAGCGGTAGGCGGCGAGGCTTCCGAGCGGCAGGGACAGCGCGAAGGCCAGGGCCCATGCGGCGCCGAGGAAGCGCCACACGAGCCAGGTCTCGGCGCCCCAGAAGAGGGGGAAGGCGATGACGCTCGCCAGGAGCCGCGTGGTCGCATAGTCCGTTTCCTTGCGGGACATGCGCCGGGCAATCCAGCGCGGGACGAAATACGGCAGCCCGCTCACCAGGACGCCGTAGGCGAAGAACGGCAGTCCGACGGACGCCTGCCCACCGCGGCGCAGCAACCCCGCCCGCTCGGGACGGCGCAGGCGGCTCCGCACGGCCTCGTCGCGGATACGGTACACCGCCAGGATGGCGCGGTAGCCCTGGATCCGCTGCCACAGCCGCTCCACGCGCTCGGGGTCGCGCTCCTCGAAGAAGCGGGCCGCGTCCACGATGGCCCGCGACAGGCGGAGGGTGTCGATCTGCCCTGTGGACAGCCCGCGCTCCGCCTGGAGCTCGCGGACGAGCTCGCCCCGGTACAGATCGTCCACCGCGCGGATCAGCGATGCCGAGTCGATACGCTTGACGCTGATCACCTGCGACTCCATGCCCCACTGGATGGCCGTGGTGAGGGCGTCCACCGCCTTGACGGGATCGTCGGCGTAATGCTCGAGATAGGGCGCCACCGGGATGGGCTCGCCGAAAGAGACGAGCACCCGCCCGCCAAAGGACTTGCGCGCCTCGAACGTGAGCCCCACCGGGACCACCGCCAGCGGCTGCGGCCGGGTCTGGTCGCCGGCGCGGCGGCCCTCGCGCTCCAGTGCGATGCGCGCCGCGCCGGTCTTGATGCGCTGGACGCGCGGCTCGGCGTGCGTGGTGCCCTCCGGGTAGATGCCGATGAGGCCGCCCTCGCCGAGGGTGTGGAAGCAGGCGGCGAAGGCCTCGAGGTTCCGGTCCGCGCCAGCGGCGCCGTCGGCGCGGGGCTCGTCCTGCTTGCGATAGACGGGGATGGCGCCGCAGGCGAGGAGGAAGCGGGCCACGAGCGGCTGTCCGAAGAGCGAGGCCGTCGCGAGGAAGTGGACCTTGCGGGAGAGGACCGCCCCCACCAGGAGGGAGTCGATCAGGTTGTTCGGGTGGTTGATGCAGAGGAGCACGGGCCCCGTCGCCGGGACGCGCTCGGGGTGGCGCACGTCCACGGTCTTGAAGAAGAACCAGATCCAGAAGCGGCTCACGAGCCGGACGAAGGCGTACAGGGCGCCCAGGCGCTCGGGGATCCCCGGCGCAGCCATCACTCGGAGACGAAGCGCTTGAGCGTGGCGAGGAACCAGGTGGGG
>JACOVB010000041.1 GCA_016177555.1 Candidatus Rokuibacteriota bacterium | reverse complement strand
GGCGTGCTCTTCTCCCACCCGCGGGACTTCACCCCCGTGTGCACGACCGAGCTGGGCTACGTCGCGTGCCTCAAGCCCGAATTCGAGAAGCGCGGGGTCAAGGCGACGGGCTCTCGATCGACCCCGTGGACTCTCACAAGGGCTGGCTCAAGGACATCCAGGAGACGCAGGGGCACGCGGTCAATTTCCCGATCATCGCCGACCCGGACAAGAAGGTGGCGAACCTCTACGGCATGATCCACCCCTTGCACGACGAGGTCTACACCGTCCGGACGGTGTTCGTGATCGACCCGAAGAAGAAGGTCCGCCTGATGATCACGTACCCGCAGACGACGGGGCGGAACTTCGACGAGATCCTCCGCGTCAGCGATTCTCTCCAGCTGACCGACGCTCACCGAGTGGCGACGCCGGTGAACTGGAAGCAGGGGGAAGACGTCATCATCGTGCCGGCCGTCACGGACGAGGAAGCCAAGGCGAAGTTCCCCAAGGGCTGGAAGGCGCTCACGCCCTATCTCCGCCTGACGCCCCAGCCCAAGTGAGCCAGTACTACCCCGTCGCCCTCGACCTTCGGGCCCGCCCCTGCCTCGTGGTGGGCGGCGGTCCCGTGGCCGAGGGCAAGGTCGAGGGGCTCCTCGATGCGGGCGCCCGCGTCACAGTCGTAAGCCCCGCGCTCACCGAGCGCCTGGCCTCGTGGGCGACGGAGGGCCGCATCGCTCACCGCCCGCGCGAGTACGGCGCTTCGGATCTCGACGGGCACCATCTCGCCTTCTCGGCGACAGACCGCCGTGAAGTCACCGAGGCCGTGGCGGCCGACGCGCGGCGGCGCGGCGTGTGGGTGAACGCGGCCGATGACCCCAAGGACTGCGACTTTCTCCTGCCCTCGGTGCTGCGCCATGGACGGCTGCAGGTCGCCGTCTCGACGGGCGGCGCGAGCCCGGCGCTGGCGGCCCGCGTGCGGCCCGATCTCGAATCCTACTTCACGCCCGAGTACGAGGACCTCGTCGAGCTGGCCGCCGAGGTGAGGCATGAGCTCCGCGCCGGCGGGCGGCGGGCTGACGCGGCCTTCTGGCGCGAGGCGCTCGACGCCGATCTCAGGCGGCTCCTGGCCGAAGGCCGGCGCGGCGACGCCAAGGCGCGGCTGCTCGATCGCCTCGGGGTGACGGCGTGAGGCCCGGACGCGTCTGCCTCGTGGGCGCGGGCCCGGGCGATCCCGGGCTGCTCACGGTGCGCGCGCTCGAGCGGCTGAGAGAAGCGGAGGTCGTCGTCTACGACCGCCTCGTCAACCCCGCGATCCTCGACGAGGCGCCCACCGAGGCGCTCCGCATCTTCGCCGGCAAGCGCGTGGGCTCTCACTGCCTGCCGCAGGCGGCGATCAACGCGCTCCTCGTCCACCACGCCGAAGCCGGCCGCTTTGTCGTCAGGCTCAAGGGAGGCGATCCTTTCGTCTTCGGCAGGGGCGGGGAGGAGGCGCTGGCGCTCTCGAAGGCCGGGATCGCCTTCGAGGTGGTGCCGGGCATCAGCTCGGCCATCGCCGTGCCCGCGTATGCCGGCATTCCCGTCACCCACCGCGGGATCGCGTCCTCCTTCGCGGTGCTGACGGGCCACGAGGACCCGTCGAAGGACGGCGACGCCGTGGACTGGACGAGGCTCGCGACGGCGGTGGACACGCTCGTGGTGCTGATGGCCGTCGGCACGTTTCCGAGAATAGTCGGCGCGCTGCTCGCCAACCGCCGGGCGCCCGAGACGCCGGTCGCGCTGATCCGCTGGGGGACGACCGAAGCCCAGGAGGTGCGGGTCGGGACGCTGGCCGACATCGTCGAGAGAGCCCGGGGTCTCGAGCCTCCCGTGGTCGCGGTGATCGGAGAGGTCGTCCGGCTGCGGCAGCGCCTCGACTGGGCCGTCCAGACGGCCACGGCCGTCCACGCGCTTTAGCGCGCCGCCGCAGCCTCCATCCTTCCGAGGCGGTCGACCGCCTCGTTCAGGATAAGCGAGACGTGCAGGCGCCAGTGGCAGACGTCCTGCGGCTGCTGGAGCGGCAGCTTGCGGGACAGCGCCTGGACTTCCCCGCGCAGCGCCTGGAGCTCGTTGGTGGAATCGCGCAGCTCGTTGGGCCACCGCGCCGTCGCGAGCCTGTCCTCCACGTCCCGCAAACGCGCATGGTACCGCAAGCCTCTGTTCTTCGTGGAGACGCTCGCCGACCCCAAGAAGGAGGCCGGTGAAGGGCGCACGCCTGAGCAGGTGGTTGGTAACCTCGCCGAGAAAGCGCCTACTGGAGGACACCCCTGCGCCCTCGACGCCTGCTGACTGGCTCCGATGCGTAGCGCAACATTCAATCGGTTGAGCACTCGCCGCTGATCCTGATGTGGGCGTCGAGCAGCCGCAGCAAGGCGGTGAAGCATAGCGGCGCCCCCGCTTCACGCAACCCACCGTAGCCACGGGCAGAGCCCGCAGGCACGCGGGCGGTGCTCCCCACCCGCGTCTCGCGACTTCACGTTCGGTTTCGGGGTTGGGCCGGGCGAGCGCCCGAAAAACTTCCGGGGCCTGGCGATGGTCCACCTGGTGCTCTTTTACGCTACCCGCCTCGAGGTCGGGGGATCGCCGTGAAGTGACGCGCGACCGGCCCGCGCCGCCGTGGCTCCTTGTAGCCCACTCGGTCGGCACGCCGACTGGGAACTCCCCGGCAGCGGCGACGTTGATGGAAGCGGGCCAGCTAGGGCACCGGGTGATAAGCTTGTGCCGCGAGGAAGGAACGGGAGAGATGGCGAAGACAAACAAAGGGGGCGGGCCGCGCGAATCGCTGGTCGCGCACTTCAGGGCGGAAGCCGAGGCGTTCTGCCGACTCTGGGTCCGCCAGCTGCGGACGACCGGTGTCGTCCAGAACCTCATCCGGCATGGGCTCGAGAACGAATCACGTGCGCTCTATGC
>JACOVB010000141.1 GCA_016177555.1 Candidatus Rokuibacteriota bacterium | reverse complement strand
GCCGCTGCTCCACCAGCGCCGCCAGCCCGGCGCCTGATCTCGAAAACCAAGACGATCGTCACCGCATCGTGCCAGACGGAGGGACTATGTCCACCATGCCACGAGCACAGATCTTGAAGATCGCCGAGCTGGTGGAGTATCAGGACGGCTCGGTGGTCAGCCGCATCGTCGTCAAAGCGGAGACCGGCACCGTGACCCTGTTCGCGTTCGATGAAGGCCAGGAATTGAGCGAGCACACCGCGCCGTTCGACGCGCTTGTCCACGTGCTGGACGGCGAAGTCGCGATCACAATTTCGGGGAACCCCTTTCACTTGAGAACAGGCGATGCCATCGTCATGCCCGCGGATGAACCGCATGCGGTGAAGGCGGTGAAGAAATTCAAGATGCTGCTCACGATGATCAGGAGGGGATGAGGGTCAAGGGATTGACCGTTCGTCCCGGCGTGGCGCATACTCCGGGCCTCCACCCCCAACCGCCGGCGGGCCGTCGCCGTTGCGACGGGCGCCGAGAAGGAGGACAGCATGGCGAAGAGGAAGAGGGCTCGCGGCGCGACGCTCCGCCGATCGTGCGGGGCGATGGCCGCCCACATGATGCTGCTGGAACGATTCCCGTCCTTCCGGGCGAGCCAGATGCGGCTCGAAGGGGCCACGTCGCGACGCCGGGACACCGGGCTCGACCTGAAGAGAGCCAAGGTCCGGGTCCTCAAGACGGTCGTGAACGTGGTGTACAAGGCCGACGCGCAAAACATCTCGGACGCACAGATCAAGAGCCAGATCAAGGCGCTGAACAAGGACTTTCGCGCGACGAACCCCGACCGCACCCGGACGCCGGCGCCGTGGAAGGGTCTCGTCACCGATTCGCGCATCCAGTTCAAGCTGGTGAAGGTGACGCGGACCAGGACGACCAGGAACGGCTTCTCCTTCGACGACGGCGTCAAGAAGGCCGCGACGGGCGGGATCGCGCCGTTCACTCCGAAGACCCACGTCAACATCTGGGTCTGCGCCCTGACCGGCGGGCTGCTCGGCTACGCGCAGTTTCCCGGCGGTCCAGCGTCCACCGATGGGGTCGTGATCAACTACCAGGCGTTCGGGTCGAACGGGACGGCGCAAGCGCCGTTTCACAAGGGCCGCACGGCGACCCATGAGGTCGGCCACTACTTGAACCTGCGGCACATCTGGGGCGATACGCCCGACTGCAGCGGCTCCGACATGGTCGCGGACACGCCCAACTGCGCGGGCCCGAACTTCGGCACGCCCACCTGGCCGGTTGTGACCTGCAACAATGGCCCGAGCGGCGACATGTTCATGAACTACATGGACTACACCGATGACGCCGCCATGTTCATGTTCTCGACACAGCAGGTGCTCCGCATGCGCACCGCGCTCGAGACGACGCGCAGCGGCCTGATGTAGCGCCGGCCGGGCCAGCGAGTGTCAGCCAAGCGGGCGGCCCGCGATCGGCTGTTCGGGACGAGGTGGGTGCATGTCTTCGAGGAGGACACGGCCGAGGGGGCCGTCTACCGCGCCGAGGACGACGCCATTCCCCTGTCGCGCCGGCCGCGGGAGCGACTCGAGCTCGGGCGGGACGGCTCCGCCCATCTCTTCGTGCCGGGCCCGGACGATCGCCTGGTCGAGCAGCCGGGAACCTGGCACGAGGAGGGCGGCGCGCTCGTGGTTCACGCCCGTGAGAGCGGCGTCGAGCTCCGCATCGTCGATCGGTCGCCGGCGCGCCTCGTCGTGCAGGCCCACCGCCGGGGCCCGGCGCGCTGAGCCCCCGCGGAACGATCATGGCCAAGACGACGCCACCCGCCGCGCGCGCCTATGAGGTGAGCGACCGCGTTCCGCTGCAGGCGGCGGTCCGCCCCTACCAGCGGGACCGCCGCGCGCCGCTCGTCCGGCCGCTCCGCATCTACACGCTTGACCCGTCGGTCTCGGACCGTCTGGGCGGAGTAGCGACGGTGCTCGTCCCGTACGAGAAGCTCGAGCCGGGCCCGATCGGGTCGCTCTTCAAGGTGTCCTGGGACGGGGCCCCGGCCCCGCTCGAGGCGGGGGCCCTGGATCTCGACGATCCCCACCTGCTGCTCTCGAGCGGCCTGTCGCCGACGCCGTCCGACGGGCGCTTCCACCTGCAAATGGTGTACGCCGTCTGCAGCTTGACGTACGCCGCGTTCAGGCGCGCGCTCGGGCGGGACATCGGCTGGGCGACGGCGGCGCCCGCCGAGGGACCGCTCCGGCTCGTCGTGCGGCCCTTCGGCTTCCGCGGCCGCAACGCCGGCTACAGCCGCGAGGCCGGCGACCTCTCGTTTGGCTACTTCCGCGCGGGCCGCGAGCCCGCGGGGTTCACCGTGCAGGAGGGCCTCATCTGCACCGCCCTCAGCCACGACATCATCGCGCACGAGACGACGCACGCGCTGCTCGACGGGCTGCGCTCGTCGTTTCTGTCCCCCACCAACGTCGACGTCCTGGCGTTCCACGAGGGGTTTGCCGATCTCGTCGCGCTGTTTCTCCACTTCACCTACGCGGACGTCGTCGAGCGGGCGATCCGGGAATCGGGCGGCAGCGTCACGCGGGGCTCGGTCCTCACCGACCTCGCCCGCGAGTTCGGCTACGGCCGGTCCAGGGCCGGCCGAGCCGCCGCGCTCAGGTCCGGCGTGGACGTGGAGGGCGTGGCGGCGTTCGACTCGGACGTGCCGCCCTCGAAGGACAACGGGCCGAAGCGCTACGACGCCACTCTGGAGCCGCATGCCCTGGGGTCGGTGCTGGTGTCGGCCGTCTTCGAGGCGTTCACGACCGTCGTCAAGCGGAAGACGGAGCGCTTCTTCCGCATCGCGGGCCTGGATCCGCGCGCGGTCGGCCGCGCGCCCCTGAGCGAGGCGCTCGTCAAGGCGATCGCCCAGGAGGCCAGTGACGTCGCCGGCCGGTTCCTCGACATCTGCATTCGAGCCCTCGACTACTGCCCGCCGGCCGACATGGAGCTGGGCGAGTACCTGCGGGCGCTCATCACCGCCGACGGTGACGTGGAGAAGAGCGACAAGTGGGGTTTCCGTGAAGCGCTCATGCGGTCGTTCCGGCGCCGCCACATCTTCCCGGCTCACGTGCAGTTCATGACCGAGGACGCGGTGCGGTGGCACTCACCCGAGGTGCCCCTGCGCGTTCCGGGCCTTGCCTTCCGCGAGCTCAGGTTCGACGGGGAGCCCGGCCGAGCGGCCGACGTGGAGGAGCTGGTGCGCCAGGCCCACGCGCTCGGCCGGTTCGTGACCGACCCCAGGCACGCGCGCGTGTTTCAGCTCGTCGCGCCGGGCGCGTCCCTGCCGAAGGGCGTCATCCAGGCCCCGCCGGCCCTCGTGCAGTCGGTGCGCGTGACCCGGCGCGCGGCGCCCGATGGGCGCATTCTGTTCGACCTCGTCGCCGAGGTCACGCAGTCGTGCACGATCCAGCGGGAGGGGGAGCTGTTCGAGATGAACGGCGGGTGCACCGTGGTGATCGACCCCCAGGGGGAAGTCCGCTACGCGATCTACAAGCGGTTCGACAGCGAGCGCCGGCGGGCCCGCCAGCACGCCGCGATGCGCGGGCCGCTCAAGGCGTTCTGGAGGAAGTCCGGCCGCCGGTTCCTGCTGCAGCCGAACGTGCTGCGCCGGCTCCACGCCCTGAGGTAGGTCCGGGACCCGGCGCGCCGGCAGACGCTTGCCCTCGCGCACCTTGCGGCTGATCTCGCGCTCGTGACGTGTCGCTCGGATCGAACGAAGGATGCTTGGCTTCCGATGGCGGCGCCAGAGAGTTAGGGACGTGTCAACGACGGAGAGCCACCCTCTGCATCATGCCGGCTCGGCGGCCCGCGCGTAGGACAGGAGCCGCCGGTCGCGCTCGATGAGTCCCGCCGGGAGGCGCCCCGCCATGGTCCGCAGCGCGTCGATCTCCCCCTCGCGCCACCACCGCCGCCAGCCTGCTGCGATTGCCTCGACATCGTCCACGGTGGCCGCGTGCGGGGAGGCGGCGAGCGCGTCGAATCGTCCCAGGCAAGCGACTTCACCCGGGGTCGGCACGTGAGGCAGCCTCAGGCACAGCGCCCGGAGCGCCGAAACGGCGCGGAGCGCCCGGGCGACGTCGGGTTGCGGTGTCACGGCTCAGGCCCCAGCGCTTCGAGGTCCGCGCGGTCTTGAGCGGATCCGCGAAGCCGCTTCAGGGCGCGGAGACCGGCGCGGCCGAGGAGCCAGAGGCGGTGTCCCTCCCACGCAACGGCCTGCCGATCCTCCAGGAGCGCCACGAGGGCCGGATCGTTGGGGAGGAGAAGGTCGAGGGGAAGGAGATCGGAGCCATCGATCTTGATGAGCCGCTGGATCTCGAGCCGTCCCGAGGCGACCCGCATGGGCTCGCCGGCGCGCCGGAAGCCGAGAGGCTCCAGCCCGGCGACGGCCCGCTCCAGGTGCTCGCGTGCCAGCAGGAGGTCCACGTCCTCGGTGGCACGCGGAGCCGTATAGATCGAGACGGCCAGTCCACCCGCGAGCGCGTACGGGATCTCGGCGGAATCGAGGTGCTGGACGATGCGGCGCAACTCGGTGTAGAGATCGAGCATGCGGGAAGACTATCACACGGGCGGTGAGTGGGTGGTCGAGGCGCTCCGCGCCGAGGGCGTCCGCCACGTCTTCGGCATCCCCGGCGTCCACAACCTCGCCATCTACGACGCCCTCCTCCGCCAGCAGGACATCGCCCATATCCTCGCGCGCCACGAGCAGGGCGCGGCCTTCATGGCTGACGGCTACGCCCGCTCGTCGGGACGCCCCGGCGTGGTCGTGGTCACCACCGGCCCCGGCGCCACCAACACGCTGACGCCGCTCGTGGAGTCCCACGCGGGCTCCCAGCCCGTGCTGGTCCTCATGTCCGACATCGCGCTGCCGCTGATCGGCCGCGGCCTGGGGGCGCTTCACGAGGTGCCCAACCAGATCGACTGCTTCAGGCCCGTGAGTCGCCGGGCCGAGACGATCCGCGAGGGGCGCGCGATCCCCGAGGCGGTACAGCGCGCCTTCGCGCTGTTCAGGACCGAGCGGCCGGGACCCGTGGCGCTGTCGCTGCCCGTCGATCTCCTGACGGCGAAGACCGAGGGGAGGATCGTCGCACCGTCGGGCTCCCGCCCCGGCTGCAACCGCGCGCTGCTCGACCGGGCGGCCGATCTGCTGGGTCGCGCGCGGCGTCCGGCCATCATCGCCGGGGGCGGGGTGGTCTCGGCCGAGGCCGGCGCCGAGCTGGCGGCCCTCGCGCGGCGGCTTCACGCGCCCGTCATCACGACCGTGATGGGACGCGGCGCGCTGCCGGAGAGCGATCCGCTCTGGCTCGGCGTCCTGCCCAACAAGCTCGCGACCCAGCCTGCGCTGGCCGCCGCCGACGTCGTGCTGGCCGTGGGCTGCCGATTCGCCCACCGCTCGACCCAGGGGCTGCTCCTGAACCTGGCCTTCACGCCGGAGCAAACGCTGATCCATCTGGACCTCGACCCGACCGTCCCCGGGAAGCTCTTCGCGCCCGGCCTGGCCATCATCGGCGATGCGCGCGACGGGCTCGCCGGTACCGTGGCGGCCCTCGGCGCGGGCCGTGCTGCTGCCGGCTGGGACTGGGCCTGGCTCGCCGAGCTCCGCGCCGCGCGCTCGCCGCGCTACAGCACAGAGGCGGATCGGCTGATCCGCATCCTCCGCGCGGGCCTCGCCGCGGACGCCATCGTCGTCAACGACCAGACGGGCATCAATTACTGGATGGAGTGGCATTTCCCGGTGCTCGCGCCCCGCACCTTCCTCTATCCGGTGGGCTCGGCCACCCTCGGCTACGGCGTGCCCGCCGCCATCGGCGCGAAGGTCGCCCATCCCGACCGCCAGGTCATCGCGGTGGTGGGGGACGGCGGCTTCCTCTTCTCGGTGAACGAGCTGGCGACGGCGGTGAAGTACCGCCTCGGCATCGTCTTCCTCGTCCTGAACGACGAGCGCTACGGCGCCATCAAGTATCTCCAGGAGGCGATGTTCGGCCGCTGGGGCGAGGTGGATCTCGCCAACCCGGACTTTCCCGCGCTGGCCCGCGCCTTCGGCGCCGAGGCCGGGCGCGTGGAGACGCTGGATGCGCTGCCGCGGGCGCTCGAAAGCGCCCTCGGCCGGCCCGGGCCCACCGTGCTCGAGCTGCCGCTCGTGATCGACCCGCCCTGGGAGGTGTAGCGAGGGTCGGCATCGCGATCGCCCGCTGGCCGCCAAGCGATCCTCCGCCGCGGCGGGCTCGCGGGCAAGGCGCGGGCGCATCGCACGCTTGCTCGTGGGTGAAATGTATGCCATTTTACCCACATGTACGAACGCGTCTTGACCGCGCGCCTGGCGGGCGGCGCCCGCAGCGTGCTGCTCCTTGGACCGAGACAGGTCGGCAAGTCGACCCTGCTCGCGGGGCTCCATCCCGATTGGACCATCAACGTGGCCGACCCCGCGACCTTCCGCGACTACTTGACCGAGCCGCAGCGCTTCGGTCGCGAGCTCGAGTCCGCCAAGCGCGCGACGCGCCTGATCCTGGTCGACGAGATCCAGCGCGCGCCGTCGCTGCTCGACACCATCCAGGTCGCGATTGATCGCGACCCGCGGCGCTTTCGCTTCCTCGTGTCGGGCTCCAGCGCGCGCAAGCTGAGGCGCGGGCAAGCCAACCTGCTCCCCGGCCGCGTCGACGTTCACTACATGCACCCGCTGCTCGCCCACGAGCTGGGGAGCGAGTTCGACCTCGAGCGCGCGCTCGCCCACGGCATGCTCCCCGGAATCTGGGCGGAGCCGGACGTTGCGCAGCGCGCGCTGAGCTTGCGGAGCTACTCCGACGCCTACCTGCGCGAGGAGGTCCAATCGGAAGCGCTCGTGCGCAACCTCGGTGGCTACGCGCGACTGCTCGATCTCGTGGCGGCGTCATCGGGCCGCATCCTCAACCTGCGCAGCTTGTGCGGCGACGCCGGCATCGGCTACGAGACCGCGCGGCGCTACCTCGAGGTCCTGGAAGACACGCTCGTGGCCTTCCGCGTGCCGGCCTGGTCCGGCACCGCCAGGGGGAGCTTGATCGCGCATCCGAAGTTCTACCTGTTCGACATCGGCGTCCGCAACGCGCTCTTGCGCCGGCCGCTCGATCGCCCTCTCGACGACGAGCGCGGGCTCTTGTTCGAGCACTTCGTCGCAGGTGAGCTGCACGGCCGCACGGGCACGCTGTGGCCGGAGATGCGCCTGCACCACTACCGCTCGCGTGGCGGCGCCGAAGTCGACTTCGTGCTCTCGTTCGCGCGCGAGCACTGGGGCATCGAGGTCAAGGCATCGCGCCGCGTCGATCGCGCCGGCCTCTCGGGTCTGCGCTCGTTCGGCGAGACGCTGCCGCGCGTCACGCGCAAGATCGTCGTCTTCCTCGGCCCGCGTGCGCAGCGAATCGACGACGTCGAGGTGCTGCCCCTGGAGGAGTTCCTCGCCGAGCTTCCGCATTGACGCTCTTCCTTCAGCGCTGGCATTGCGTCGGGCTGTTGGACCTACTCCGTCTGCAGGCCGAGGGGGAAGAGAACCAGGCCGATCAGTGCGGCACCGACCTCGGCGCGCCGCAGGGTGGAGCTCACGGCCTCGAGTTCGGGGCAGGACGCAGGCGCATCGGAACGATCAACGCCGCCTCCGCGGGGCGGCGGGCAGGCGGCCCGTGCGGCCGGCCGGCGGCCGCCCCCGTGCACCCTGGCGGCGAGCCTGGGACGGCCCGTTCGAGGAGGCGAAGGCGCGGGTCGGCATCGCGATCGCCCGCTGGCCGCCAAGCGATCCTCCGCCGCGGCGGGCTCGCGGGCACGGCGCGGGCGCAGGGGGGGAGAGTGAGGCGTCGAGGGTCTGATCGAGGGCGGAGAGTCTACCCGATCGCGGCCGGGGCCGGCGGGGCGGGGCCGGGCGGCGCGGGGGCGCCGGAGCGGGCCAGGTAGGCGAGGATGGCCTGGACGGCGAGGGGAGCGTGCACAGTGGCGGTGACGCGCAGCCGGCCGCCACAGCGGGGACCGAGGTGTAGCGGTATACTTCCGCCGTGCTCGCGCTGACCGATGCCCGGAAGAAGTCCCTCCGCCGGGAGATGGAGGCGCTCCTGGGCCCGGGCGCCGTCCTCTCCGATCCCGACGAGCTGATGGTCTATGAATCCGACGGGCTCACCCTCTTCCGGGCGCTGGCCGACTTCGTGGTCTTCCCGCTCACTGCCGAGCATATCTCCGCGCTGGTCAGGCTCGCCCAGCGTGAGGGGCTGCCCTTCGTGGCGCGCGGGGCGGGCACCGGGCTGTCGGGCGGATGCCTGCCGGCCGAGGGCGGCCTCGTCATCTCGCTCATGCGGATGAACCGGTTGCTCGAGGTGGACTACGACAATCAGCTCGCCGTGGTGGAGCCGGGGCTGGTGAACCTGCACCTCTCGTGGGCGGTGGGCGCGCGGGGTTTCTACTACGCGCCCGACCCCTCGAGCCAGCAGGCCTGCACCATCGGCGGCAATATCGCCAACAACTCGGGCGGTCCCCACACGCTCAAGTACGGCGTGACCACGAACCATGTGCTGGGCCTCGAGGTGGTGCTGCCGGACGGCGAAATCGTGTGGCTCGGCGGCAAGACTCGCGACCCCCAGGGCTACGACCTCGCAGGCATCTTCGTGGGCTCCGAGGGCACGTTCGGCATTGCCACCAAGATCGTCCTGCGCATCCTCAGGCAGCCGCAGGCGGTGCGGACGGTGCTGGCCGTGTTCAACGAGATCGACCAGGCCTCGGAGGCGGTGTCGGCCATCATTGCCCGCGGCCTCATCCCGGCGGCCATGGAGATGATCGACCAGCTGACCATCCAGGCCGTGGAGGACGCCTTCGGCTGCGGCTACCCGCGCGACGCCGCGGCGGCGCTGCTGATCGAGATGGACGGGCTCGCCGCGGGGATGGACGAGCAGGCCGCGCGCGTCATCGCCGCCTGTCGCGAGACGGGCGCCCGCGAGGTGCGGCTGGCGCGCGACGAGGCCGAGCGCCAGCTCCTGTGGAAAGGGCGCAAGTCGGCCTTCGGCGCCTACGGGCGGATCTCGCCGGCCTATCTCGTCATGGACGGCGTGATCCCGCGCACCCGGCTGCCCTATGTGCTTCGTCGCGTGAACGAGATCGTGGCGGGCTACGGGCTGCGCGTCGGCAATGTCTTCCACGCGGGCGATGGCAACCTGCACCCGAACATCCTCTACGATCCGCGCAAGCCCGGCGAGGAGGCGCGGGTCGTGGCGGCCGGCGGCGAGATCCTCAAGGTCTGCGCCGAGGTAGGCGGCTCCATCTCCGGCGAGCATGGCATCGGGCTGGAGAAGATGGACTACATGCCGCTGATCTTCTCCGAGGCGGATCTCGGCTGCATGGCGGCCGTCAAGCGTGCCTTCAATCCCACCGGGCTGTGCAACCCCGGCAAGATCTTCCCGAGCCGGAAGGGTTGCGCGGAGGCGGGCTTCGCCTCTCGCCCCCATCCGATCGAAGAGGCGGGTCTCGCCCAGCGCTTCTAGCGCGGGCGGGCTCCCCGCGACAGGCGCATGCACTCCCCGCTCAGCCGCCGGCTCGCCGAGATCGTCGGCGGGGCGCATGTGTTGACCGGTGCCGAGTGCGCCCCCTATGTCGTCGAGGGGTGGACGCCCGAGTGCGCGGTGTTCCCCGGCTCCAGGGAAGACATCGCCGCGGTGCTTGGCGTCGCGGCCGACAGCGGCACTAAGGTGATGCCGTGGGGCGGCGGCACCCGCATGGCGCTCGGAACGCCACCTGCGCACCCGGGGCTCGTGCTGGGGCTCAGGCGCCTCGGGCGGCTTCTCGAGCATGAGCCGGGCGATCTCACCGCGACGGTGGAGGCCGGGATGACGCTCGAGGCCTTCCAGGCCGAGCTCTCCCGGCGCGGCCAGTGGCTCTCGCTGGACCCGCCACAGGCGGCGCGGGCCACGCTGGGCGGCATCCTCGCGAGCAATGCCTCGGGGCCGCGGCGCCACCTCTATGGGACGGCGCGCGACCT
>JACOVB010000140.1 GCA_016177555.1 Candidatus Rokuibacteriota bacterium | reverse complement strand
TGCCCGGACCAGCTGGCCGACCCCGATCTGCGGCTCCCCGGATGGGCGGTCGATCGCATCCAGCGGGAAGGCTACCGCTCCGGAACCGCGGCCCCCCTCATGGTGCAGGGGGAGGTGCTTGGCACCCTCTTCCTCGGCGATGCCTCCGGCCGCGCGCTCCCCGAGAGGGGCCTCCGGGTCCTGGCGGCCTTCGCCGATCTGGCGGCGCTGGCCATCCACACGGCCGAGCTCGGCGGGCGGCTCGGCGAGCGGCTGGAGCGCCTGCGCGCGTTGACCCGGCTCAACGAGCTGCTCGTCTCGTCGCTGGACGCCGATGAAATCCTCGGCGAGATCGCGCGCGCCGCCGCGGAGCTGATGCGCGCCCCTCTCGTGGCCTTCTGGGATGCGGACGAGGCCGCGCGCACCCTCACGGTGCGCGCGGTTGCCGGCGAGCTCGCCGCCGAGCCCTACCCGCTTCGCCAGCTGCGCTACGGTGAGGGTGGGGTGGGGTGGGTCGCCGAGCATCGAGCGCCCCTCGAGGTGGGCGACCTGCCCGGGGACGAGCGGGCCCGCGGACGGGAGTGGTTCCGCGCCCGCGGGCTCACCGCCGGGCTCGCGGTTCCCGTCATCCACGAGAACACGCTGCTCGGCGTGCTGGCGCTTCTCGGCCGGGAACGGTTCCGCTTCGACGCCGACGATCGGAGCCTGCTCCAGAGCTTCGCCGCCCAGGCTGCAGCCTCGCTCCGCAACGCGCGCCTCCTCGGAGAAGCCCAGGCCCAGCGACGGAGGCTCGAGACGCTGGTGACCGTGGCCCAGCGGCTCACGCGGGGGCTCGATCTCCAGACGGTGCTCGGCTCGGTGGCGGAAGTGGCCGCGGCCGTCTTCGAGGGCGAGGCCGGCTTCCGGCTGCTGGAAGGCGCGGACTTGGTGATGGCGGGAGCCACCCCGGGGGCCCGGCGCAGCATGGTCACCGAGAGGATGCCGCTCGGCGAGCCCGTGAGCGGGCTGGTGGCCGCGACAGGCGAGCCCATGGTGATCGGTGATATCGCCGCCGATCCGAGGCTGCCTCCCGAGAGGCGAGCGCGCGTCGCCGAGGAGGGGAATGCGGCGCTCATGTGCGTGCCGATCCGGGTCGGGGCGCGCGTGCTCGGGACGCTCAATATCTACAGGGAGCGGCCCCACATCTTCGATCAGGACGCGCTCGCCCTAGCCATGGCGCTGGCGGGCCAGGTCGGAGTGGCCATCGACAACGCGCGCCTCTTCGACGAGAGCGAGCGCAGGCGACGCGAGGCCGAGCGGCTGGGCGAGGTGGGCCGCCTCCTCGCCGAGACGCTCGATGCGGCGCTGGTGGGCCAGCGCATCGCCGACAGTGCGCGTGAGCTGCTCGCTGCCCAGGCGGCCACCGTCTATCGGCTCGAGCCCGGGGCGGAAAACCTCGTCGGGCTCGCGAGGTCGGGAGAGGCCGCGCTCGCGATCCCGCGGGACGTGGTCCTTCCGAAGGGCATCGGAGTGGCGGGGCTCGCGGTTCGGCTCGCGCGCCCCGTCAGCACGAGTGATGTGCTCGCCGACCCCCAGGTGGAGCTGACGGCGGATCTGCGGGCGGGGATCGTGCAAGGGTCATACCGCTCCGTGCTCGGGTTGCCGCTGGCCATCGAGGGGCGCGTGATCGGAGCCCTCGCCATCGGGGACAGGTCGGGACGGGCGTACAGCGCGAGCGATGTGCAGCTGGCCCAGGCGCTCGCGGACCAGGCCGCGCTGGCCCTGGAGAGCGCGCGGCAGTACGAAGAAGCGGAGCGCCACAGGCGGGAGGCCGAGATCCTCGCCGATCTCGTGGCGGACATCAATGCCTCGCGAGACCTCGACGACATGCTCCTCCGGGTGGGCGCGGGGGCGAGGGATCTCTGCGGGAGCGATCTGGCAGGCGTGGCGCTGCGCGAGCCCGCGTCCGATGCTGTGGTGTTCAGCCACTGGCCAGGCGCGCGGCTGGATTACGGCCGCATCCGAGTCGAGCCCGGCAAGGGCGTTGGAGGCATGGTGCTCGCGACGGGCCGCCCCTTCAGGACGGACTGCTACGCGGAGGATTCCCGGATCACCCAGGACTACCGGGAGATCGCCGCGGCCGAGGGCATCGTCGCGGCCATGGCCGTTCCCATCACGGGGCAGGGGCGGGTGGAGGGGTTGCTCTACGTCCACAACCGGTCCCCCCGGCCCTTCACCGGCCGGGACGAGGCCATTCTGCTCAGGCTGGCCGACCATGCGGCGCGGGCCATCGGCAATGCCCGGCTCAACGAGGAGCTCCGCACCCGCCAGGGGCAGCTCGAGGCGCTGCTGGAGGCGAGCCGCGAGCTGTCCAGGATCCAGCCCGTGAAGTCGCTGCTGCGCCGGATCACCGAGCTGTGCGGGCGGCTCCTGGACTCGGCCTCGGTGGGGATCCGAC
This sequence comes from Candidatus Rokuibacteriota bacterium, assembly GCA_016177555.1. The sequence goes on along the minus strand of JACOVB010000140.1, from coordinate 2,133 downwards.
TCGTGGAGGGTGACGATCTCGTGATGGGCGAGGGGACAGCGGAGGCCAGGCAGGTCATGGTCACGCCACGGCTCAAGGTTGGCCAGAGCCTGAGCGGCATCGTGGCCGCCACCAGGGAGCCGCTGGTCGTCGACGACATGGGCTCGGACCCTCGCGTCGAGCCGGTGCATCGTGAGGCTGCTGTCCGCTTCGGGTACGCGCGCTGGCTGGGCGTACCGCTGAAGGCTGGGGAGCGGGTGCTGGGAGTCCTGAGCGTCAGACGGGCCGGGAACCGCTCCTTCACGGATGAGGACCTTGCCGTCGCTACGGCCTTCGCCTCCCAGGCGGCGGCGGCGCTGGAGAACGCGCGGCTCTATCGTGAGGCCCAGGAGGCCTACGCCAGCCTCGCGGCCACTCAGGCCCAGCTCGGCCAGTCGCAGAAGATGGAGGCGGTGGGGCAGCTGGCGGGCGGCATCGCCCACGACTTCAACAATCTGCTCACCGTGGTGCTCGGCAGGAGCGAGCTGGCGCTGGCGCGGCTGCGCGAGAACGATCCGCTGCGGCGGGACCTCGGCCTGATCCAGTCCACCTCCCAGCGGGCGGCCAATCTCGTGCGCCAGCTCCTGGCCTTCTCGCGCAAGCAGGTTCTCAGGCCCGAGGTGCTGGACCTCGGCGCGGTGGTGGCGGAGCTCGAGGGGATGCTGCGCCGGCTCATCGGCGAGGACATCGACCTGGTCACCGCGGCCGGCGCCGACCTCGGCCGCGTCAAGGCCGACCCGAGCCAGATCGAGCAGGTGATCGTCAACCTCGTGGTCAATGCCCGCGACGCCATGCCCGGCGGAGGCCGGATCACCGTCGAGACCGCCAACGTGGACCTCGACGGGGCGTCCGCCGCGACGCACCAGGGGCTGCGCCCGGGCGCCTACGTGCGTCTGGCGGTGCAGGACACGGGGCAGGGCATGGACGCCGAGACGCAGGCGCATATCTTCGAGCCGTTCTTCACCACCAAGGAGGTCGGCAAGGGGACAGGGCTCGGGCTCGCCACGGTGTACGGGATCGTGAAGCAGAGCGAGGGATACATCCTCGTGGAGAGCGTGCCCGATTTGGGCACCACGTTCACGATCTACCTGCCGCGGGTCGAGGAGGACGCAGCTCCGGTTCCGGCGAGCCCCGCGCCCGCGGTCCTGCCGCGCGGGACGGAGACGATCCTGCTGGTGGAGGACGACCCGGAGCTGCGCGCGCTGGCGCTGGACATCCTGCGGGGGAGCGGCTACACGGTCCTGGAGGCGCGGCAGGGGAACGAGGCGCTGCTCGTCCTCGAGCGGCACGCGGGCCCCATCCACCTGCTCGTGACCGACGTCGTGATGCCGCAGATGGGAGGGCGGGCGCTGGCGGAGCGGCTCGCCTCGCTGCGCCCCGAGATGAAGGTGCTGTACATGTCGGGCTACAGTGAGGCGGCCATCGCGCAGCACGGTGTGCTCGATCCGGGCACGGCGTTCATGGCCAAGCCCTTCACGGCCGACGAGGTGACCCGCAAGATCCGCGAGGTGCTCGACGCCCCTTGACGCGCTGTCCCATCCGAGAGATAAATATCCGGCTTCAGTGACACCGACCCGAGACCCAAGGAGATCCCAATGAACCGGTTCCGCTCTCTGTCCAAGCGCGCCGTCCGGGCGCTGCTGCCGGCGCTGGTGGTCCTGGCCCTGGTTGCCGTCGCGGCGGCGCCGGTGGCGCTGGCCCAGACGCCCGCCCCCCAGCAGGCCGCGGCCGAGAAGGCCCCGGCCCCGCATCAGGGCGGAGGCGAGGCGAGTCTCAAGGTCCCCGATCTCGGGCAGGTCTCGTTCGTCGGCGTCAACGCCCGCACGCTCCTCATGTCGGGGCTCGGCGTCTGCGTGCTCGGGCTGATCTTCGGGCTCGCGTTCTACTCCCAGCTCAAGCACCTGCCCGTGCACGAGTCCATGCGGGAGATCTCGGAGCTGATCTACGAGACCTGCAAGACCTACCTCCTGACCCAGGGCCGGTTCATCCTGATTCTCGAGGCCTTCATCGGCGTCATCATGATCCTCTACTTCGGGGTGTTGCTGCGCTTCGAGGCGGTGAAGGTGGTCATCATCCTCTTCTTCAGCCTCGTCGGCATCGCGGGCAGCTACGGCG
>JACOVB010000197.1 GCA_016177555.1 Candidatus Rokuibacteriota bacterium | reverse complement strand
CCTACACCCTCAACGACCCCGTCAACCACCTCGACCCCAGCGGGTACTTCTTCAGGAGCCTCTGGAGGAGCCTGAAGAAGTGGGTCAGCGGGAACAAGACACTCTCCCTGGTCGTCGGCTCCCTCCTGCGCTTCACACCGTTCCCGGAGATGAGGCTTGCCGGCGCCGCCATCCTCTTCCAAAGCGACACCGGGCGGTACATTCTGTCCGCGGAGATCATCGCGGGCACCGCAGCAGCGACCTTCTACTGCGGGGGCTGTGGGGCGGCGGTGGGAGCACTGACGGGTGAGGTGCTCGGCGGCATCAGTGCCCTCCGGTCTGATGGGGATGTTCTCGCGGGTGTCTTGTTCGGTGGGGCGGTCGGCGCCGCCACCGGGTACCTCGCTGCGGGGATCGGTCCGACAGACCCGGGCGTGACCCCCTCCGTCGGTGAAGAGTTCATGAGAGGATTCGTCCGAGGCGTGGGCAATGGGGCCGCGGACAGCTTCGCTGGAGGCCGTGGGACCGCGAATAGCATTCTCTTGGGGGCGGCACTCGGTGGCGTTCAGGGCGGCGCCCTTCATGCCGCATACAGGGCCTTTGTCACCTTCGAGGTAACGTGGCAGCCCGGCGGCGCCGCCGTCGCAAAGGAGGGGTTGCCCACGGACATGCCAGTCCGTGGCGCCGTTAACGTCGGCCTCTCGGTGGAAAAGCCAGGAAGCTGTCCCACCTGTGAAGGCGCCCCACTTTCTATGGTGCTCAATCAGGCGCGGGGATTCAACGCGATCAGCGGCATGCATGATGCGATCATCGCGCGGGCAGCCGGGATCTTTCAAAGCGCAGGCGCCCAGGGCCTGGCGCAGGGGTTCTTAAACTATCCGATGATGCTGCCGGCTGGGGCTCTCACGTATGGCACGCTCCTCGGCGGTGCACCTCCATCGGCGTTTGGCTTGGACGAACGCTAGCTGCAAGCGGAGCCGGAATGAGGACAAAGCCGGAATCCTCTGTGAAGCGGGCGTGAAGAGATTCGCCGTGCACAGCGCGGGCATCCTGGCTGTCGCAACCATGACCGCCAGCTGTCTGCCCTTCTATCAGACAGCCTATTATCATCCGGAGGCCGCATCTGGAATCGTGACGACGGGCGCGCGGTGCGGAGGGCCGCCCAACAGAATCGAGTTGGCCGCGGGCCGTGTGCGCGTGAGCCAGATTGCCTGGAAGACGGCCCACGGCATGGCTATAGGAATGACCATCATCGTGCCACCGGGGAACACCGTGAGTCTGCTGGAACGTCACGTGGAGCTGACCGTACCGGGCGGTGCTGAGCGGTATCACGCCCCGTTCGAAGCAGTCACGCTGGTCGTCAATCGCTACCCTCAGCCCACACAGTCCATCGAGAGGCCGCTGGTGGGAGACGCGGATCCACGCGACGTGTTGACCAGAGCTGGCGATCGGATTCGAGGCACTGTGTACTCGCTCACAACCGAGCTCTTACTCCCAGAGGCGGATGTAATGGAGTCGAAGCTGCCCAGATTCTCTGTCGACGGGCGGATGGTCGAGTTGCCAAAGATCACCCTGTCTCGTCGGACGCACACGGGCTTCTTCGAACCAATCAACTGCTAACGACTGCGCCGCCCCTGATTTCATGGAGACTTGGTTGTTGGTGGTCCCGGCGCATAGGACGTGACGGCCTCGCCTGGGGCACCCTCGGCGCCCGCGGCCTGCTCACCCGCGACGAGGCCCGGCTGGCCGGCGCGCGGGGCGCATCCGGCAACCCCGTCGTCACCCACGCCCACGACGCCTCCGGCAACCGGACGGCGACCACCGACCCCCGCGGCTGCACGACCACCACCACCTTCGAGGCCGGGCAGGTCTATCCGGCCTCTGCCACGACCTGCCTCGGCCACACCACGACCTTCACCCATGACACCCGCTTCGGGGTGCGCACGAGCCTCACCGACCCGAATGGCCAGACCACCACCTCCACCTACGACGTCTTCGGCCGGCTCACCCTGGTGACGGGGCCCTTCGACACGGGGTCGACCTATGGCTCGGTGAGCACCTTCTACAAGCACCTGGGCGACCTCTCGCTCCAGCGCATCGTGACCTACCGCACCGAGCAGCATGGCACAGCAGAGGTGCTCTGGAGCGCCCAGTACTTCGATGGCCTCGGGCGCGTCTACATGACGCAGGCCGAGGGGCCCGGCGGCCAGGTCATCGTGAGCGAAACCACCTTCGACGCCCGCGGGCTGGTGGCTCAGCGCTCCGCCCCCCGTTTCACCACGGAGGGCGCCCTGTGGACCACGATGACCTACGACGCCCTGGGCCGCCCCGTGCAGGTTCGCCACCCCGACAGCAGCGTGGCGACCACGAGCTACGCCCTCTCCGGGGTGGCGGGCGCCGTCAGCCAGGTCACCCTCACCGACGAGCGCGGCACGGTGCGCCGCCGCCACCTGAGCGCCCACGGCCAGGTGCTGCGCGTCGAGGAGGTCAACGAGGCCTTCCTCACCTCGTACCAGTACGATGCGACCGGCGCCCTCACCCAGGTCACCGACCACGCCGGCCGGGTGACGACCATGACCTACGACGCCCTGGGTCGCAAGGGGGCCATGCAGGACCCGAACATGGGCCACTGGACCTATGGCTACGACGTCACCGGCAACCTCACCAGCCAGACCGACGCCCGGGGCCAGACCCTCACCTTCACCTATGACCTCCAGGGCCGCATCCTGACCAAGACCTACCCCGGCGGGGCGCAGATCCAGTGGACCTATGACGACCCGGCCGTGCCGTACTCCCGCGGCCGGCTCACCCGCGTCGACGACCTCGCCGTCTCGACCCGCTTCACCTACAACGCCCTCGGCCGCGTCACCCAGACCGTCCGCCTCCTCGACGCCACAAGCTACGTCATGAGCCAGAGCTACAACGCCCTCGGCCAGGTCGTGACCCAGACCTTCCCCGACGGGGAGACCGTGACCTACGCCTACAACGGGGCTGGCTGGCTCAGCGCCATCCCGGGCTATGTCGGCAGCCTCACCTACAACGCCCGCGGCCAGCGCACCCAGATGCAGTCCTCCAACGACGT
>JACOVB010000196.1 GCA_016177555.1 Candidatus Rokuibacteriota bacterium | reverse complement strand
CTCCTCCTGGTCGTGCGTGACGTACACGGCGGTGGTCTTCGCGCGCTGGTGGATGCGGGCGATCTCGCGGCGCATCTCGGCGCGGAGCTGCGCGTCGAGGTTGGACAGGGGCTCGTCGAACAGGAACACCTGCGGGTGCCGCACGATGGCCCGCCCGACGGCCACGCGCTGCCGCTGGCCGCCGGAGAGCTGCCGCGGCTTGCGCTTGAGCAGCTCCTGGATGCCGAGGATCTCCGCCGCATCCTGCACGCGCTTGGCGATCTCCGCCTTGGGGAACTTCCGCATCTTCAGGCCGAAGGCCATGTTGTCGTAGACGCTCATGTGCGGGTAGAGGGCGTAGTTCTGGAACACCATGGCGATGTCGCGGTCCTTGGGCGGCAGGTCGTTGACGATGCGGTCGCCGATCTGGATCTCGCCCGCGGTGATCTCCTCGAGGCCGGCCACCATCCGGAGCGTCGTGGTCTTGCCGCAGCCCGACGGGCCCACGAAGACCATGAACTCCTTGTCGCGGATGGTGAGGTTCACGTCCTTGACGGCGTGGACCTCGTCATACTTCTTGTTGAGATCCTTGAGTACGACCTGTGCCATGGATCGGTCTCCTGTGTCGAAGTGCAGGCCTCAGCCCTTGGTGCTGCCGGCGGTGAGGCCCGAGATGTAGTAGTCCATCAGGAACACGTAGAGCAGCACCGGCGGCAGGCAGGCCAGGAGCGCTCCGGCCATGAGCCCTCCCCAGTGGTAGACATCCCCCTTGATGAGGCTGGTCACGGTTCCGGCCGTAAGGACCTGCTCGCCGCTCGAGAAGATGAAGGCCAGCGGGTAGAGGAAGCCGGACCACGACGCCGTGAAGGCGAAGATGGTGGCGGCGATGAGACCCGGCACCGCCACCGGCAGGAAGATGAGCACGAGCATCTGCAGGTGGCCCGCGCCGTCCACCAGCGCGGCCTCGTCGAGCTCCTTGGGGATCGAGGCGAAGTAGCCGATCAGGAGCCAGGTGCAGAAGGGCACGATCAGCGTCGGGTAGACGAGCACGAGCGACCACTTGGAGTTCAGGAGCCCGAGCGCCCCGATGATCTTGAACAGCGGGATGAAGAGCAGGGAGTCGGGCACGAGGTAGACGAGGAACACGCCTGTCCCGATCACGCCGGCCCCGGCGAACCCCAGCCGGGACAGCGCGTAGGCCGCCAGCACGCTGATGACCATCGAGAAGAAGACCACGGGGACCGTCACCAGGACCGAGTTCATGAAGTAGAGCAGGAAGTCGGTCTTGGCGAACAGGTCCCGGTAGTGCCTGAGGGTCGCGCCGTGCTGGATGATGAGCGGGATGCCCTCCAGGCTCTCGATCTCCTGGTTGGTCTTGAAGGAGGTGATGGCCATCCAGTAGGGCGGGAACAGGAAGAAGACCACGAAGCCCGCGATGACCCCGTAGCAGACCAGGAGCGTCAGGGCCCGCCGGGCGCGCTTGTTCCGGATCACACGGTGCTCCGGCGGATCCCGCGAAGGATGAAGAAGGCCGAGACGGCCAGGATCGGGAACATGAAGAGCGACACGGCGGCTCCCAGCGGCACGTCGCCCGAGGCGATGCCCAGCTCGAAGGCGTAGGTGCCGAACATGTGCGTCGACTGCCGCGGGCCGCCCCGGGTGAGGACGCGCACGATGTCGAAGGTCGCCAGCGTCACGATGGTCGAGAAGAGCATCGTGATGGCGATGATGCTCTTGAGCATGGGCAGCGTGATGTGCCGGAGGCGCTGGAGCCCGTTGGCGCCGTCGATGGCCGACGACTCGAAGAGCTCCGCCGGGATGGACTTGAGCCCCGCCAGATAGGTGATCATGAAGAAGGGGGTGCCGTACCACACGTTGACCAGGATCACGGCGACCTTGGCCCAGTACGGGTCCGAGAGCCACGGCTTGGGGCTGATGCCGAGGAGCACCAGGAGCCAGTTGAGCGCGCTGTGGGTGGGCTCGTAGATCCACCACCACCCGAGGCTCGACAGCGCCAGCGGCATGACCCAGGGGATGAGCGACAGGCCGCGCCAGATGCGCTGGCCGCCGGTGGGGACCGTGTGGATGACGAGGGCCAGCGTGAACCCGAGCACGGCCTTCCAGAACACCGCCAGCCCGGTGAAGACGAACGAGGTCTGGACCACCTGCCAGAACACGTCCCGGGTCATCAGGAAGCGGAAGTTGTCCAGGCCGATGAAGGCCGTCTCCCGCTTGTTCAGCATGCTGAGGTAGATCGCGTAGAAGAAGGGGTAGGCCACCAGCCCGCCGATCAGGGCGACCAGGGGCAGGCACATGAGGAGCCCGATGGCCGCCCGGGAGCGGAGGCGGCGGCGCCACCGCGCCCGCGTGGGGAGAGCGCGCGCAGGCGCGGCGGCGTCAAGGACAGTGCCGTTGGGGCCCATGCGCAATGCGTGCTACCCCCGCTTGTAGCCTTCCAGCTCTCCGGCGGCCCACTTGACGGCGTCCTTGGGCTTCGTGCCGCCGGACGTGACCTTGCCCACCATGGTGGGCAGCAGCCACTTGGAGTAGACCTGGGCCCCGAACTCCGGCTTCGCCGGCCAGCCGGCGACGATGAGCTTCTCGTCGCCACGGACCGGGTAGTTGTACTGGCCGCCCACGGGTGGGCCGATCTCGTTCCAGACGGGGTGATCCTGGAAGGACATGATCTGCGGGAAGTCGTAGCCCTGGGAGGCCGTGATGAGCTTCCACTGGGTCTCCCGGTCCGACAGGAACAGCAGCAGATCCTTGGCGACCTTCTTCTCCTTGCTGAACTTCCAGATGCCCCACGTGAAGGGGAGCGAGCCCCGGTAGCGGCCCTTGGGGCCGCGCGGGACGTCGTGGTGCCAGACCTGGGCCGCGACGGCCGGCTGGTCGCGCTTGGCCACCGCCCAGGCGCTGGGCGGGTTGAAGATGGTCGAGCCCTTGCCTGAGATCAACCAGCGGTTGTTGGAGGCGTCGTCCCACCCGTAGATGTCCTTCGGCATGTGCTGGGTGAGCTCCCGCAGGTACTCGATGACCTCGAGGGTGGCCGGGGAGTCGATGGTGATGTTGCCCTTGTCGTCCATCGGGAAGGATCCGTGGGAGGCGAAGAGCGGCCCCAGCCAGTCGTTGGAG
>JACOVB010000150.1 GCA_016177555.1 Candidatus Rokuibacteriota bacterium | reverse complement strand
GACCATGACGAGGTCGGCCTCGAGCCCGAGCCGCGCCGCGTTGGCGCCGGCCGTCTCGCGGAACCCGTGGAGCATGGTCTCGGTGACCGGCTCCTCGAGGCCCGCGAGGGCCATGTCGAGGTGCCGGGCCGCGGCGTAGAACGCCGGGTCGCCCACGATCACCTCCCATGCCGCGTCGATTCCGAGTTCCTGCATCATCGGGACCAGCCGGTTGAGGATAGCCGGCGAGCCGGCTCCGAAACGGCTGGCGTTGACGTGGAGGAAGCGGCGCCCCCGGAGCCGCTCGGCGAGACGCACCAGGAGATCGATGGTCCCTCGCGGGGCGACCTCCCGGTAGGCGTCGAGACGGCCCGGGCTCACCGGCCGCCCCCCGGCAGCGCCTGGTCCACCAGGCGGATCAGGCGGGCGCGAGTGCGCTCGAGGCTGCCGCCGTAGGGGCTCACTGAGCGCACGCGCGCGGCCAGCTCGGGCAGACCGAGCCTCTGCTCCAGCCACGCCGCGAAGTCGTTCTGCCGTCGGCCCAGCCGCATCCGCGCCTCGACCAGGTGGAAGTAGATAGCGCTGGAATCGACCTCGAGGAGCGCCCGGCGGAAGTCCGCGAGGTTGCGCACCTCGACACCCGTGGGGATCTCCACGATGCGCGAGCGGACGAAGTCGAAGGGGTCGGCCGAGACGACCCCGGGGACGACGGGCATCTCCCGCAGATGGGCGTCGATGACCGCCACCAGCTCCTCCCGCAGGGCCTCGAGCGTCGGGAACTCCGCCGGGTCCACCATGGCGAGGCGCTCGCCCAGCACCTGGTCGCGCACCTGCACGGCCGCCCAGGTCGCGAAGTCGTTGGGGTAGATGCCGGCAGCGAACTTGTGGCGCAGCAGGAAGCCGTGGGTGTGGAAGTAGATCGAGTCCACGGGAACCTGGTCGATGAGCTCGGCCAGCTGCCGCTCGTTCTCGGCCCTCACGCCCACAAACTCCCGGAGCTCGAGGCAGGCGACGAAGCGGAAAGGCCCCGCGCCGGGCCCGAGCCGGTCGGGCGCAGGGCGCGCGGCGGGCGCCGCAGCCCGCCGGAGGCCGGCCAGCGGGATGCGGGCCCAGCCCGGGCGGTGATCCAGCTCGTAAAGCAGCTCGTAGGCGGCCTTGTCCAGCTCGAAGACGCGCAGCGAGGCGTTCAGCGTCTCCTGCTGTCGCGGCAGGAACCCGACGCCGCGCTCGAGCGTCTCTGCCAGGTACCCCTCGAGGAAGGCCTCGCGAACGCCGTCCTCCCAGGCCTCTGCCCAGGGCCCGAGCCGGTCGGCCTGCCGCGGCTGCGCCGGCGCGGCGTCGGCGGCGCGAAGCAGCGCCGCCCGGGCCGCGTAGGCGAATGACCGCAGCATTCCCGCGACGTCGCGCAGGGCGCAGGTCTTGTGGCGCCGCAGCTCCAGTGAGCGCGCCGGCTCGCCCTCGAAGTCCACCACGGCGAAGCCGCCCGGAGCCCGCAGGATCTGGCCGAGGTGGTAGTCGCCGTGGACGCGGATCTTCAGGACGGCCGCGTCGGCGAGGCTCTGGAGCGCGGCCAGGCCCTCGCGCAGGGCGGGGAGGTGCTCGAGCACCTCTCGCGCCAGCCCGTGCGCGTCGGCGGGCAGCTCGTCCACCGCCTGCCCCAGCGCCTCTCCGACCCGGTCCAGGCGGGCACGAATCTCCTGCTGCCACCCGAGGACGTCGGCCAGCCCGATGGGCTCAGGCCCCAGCGGAGATCCCAGCGGGGCCGAGGCCAGCGCCCGGTGCAAGCGGCCCGTGAGAAGCCCCAGCGCGTGGGCCTCCTTCGCGTCCGCCGATGCCAGCGCCTGCGCGAACGCGGGATCGGAGGCGCCGTCGGGCTCGGGACCGCTGCCCGCCGCCGCGTAGTACTCGTCCAGGCGCGCCTGCACCGCCGCCCAGGCATCGCCCTCGGTCGGAAGGAACTCGTGAAGCGTGGCCAGGGTCGTGGGCTCGTCTCCCTCACCCTCGTCCTTGAGGAAGGCCCGTAGCTCCAGCACCCGCGAGGTGTTGCTCTGCTCTACGCCCACCGGCTTCACCGAGCGGACGGGATCGGGCAGGAGCTCCGGCAGGAATGCGGAGGCGCCGAACCGGAAGCCGCCGCACCGGCCCGCCAGCGTGCCCCCGGCGCGCATCTGCTCCACCACGGCGGCGCAGAAGCCCGGATCGTCGAGGGCGTCGGCCAGCGCGCCCCCGCGGGGCGCGCCTCCCGCCAGGGCCACGAGGTAGGTCTCGGGGTCGCCCACCTCGAAGTCGACACGGAACAGGGCGAGCGTCCCAGCGCTGCCCGGCACCTCGACGTGATCCACGGCCCTCACGGCCGTGATCCGCCGTGACTTGCTTCCGAACCAGCGCTGGCGGGGCAGGACGCTCGCGAGGGCCGTCGCCGTGCTGGCGAGGTCCGGCACGGCTGCGCCCCTGCCCGCCGCCCTAGATCGCCGTGGCTTCGATGCCATACAACACCTCATCGCCGGCGGCGCCACCACGGAGCAGACGCAGCCAGTAGAAGGCGTAGGGAGCCAGCGTGAACAGGTACGGGCGGCTCTCGATGACCGGCAGCCGCGCCCCGTCCAGCATCTCGGTCGGCACGGCTCCAGCGAACTCGCTGAGGTCGAGGAGCGCGGGCTCCACGGTCGCCGAGAGATTGGCCACGATCAGGATGGTCTCCCCGCGATGCTCGCGCAGGTAGGCCAGGACGCGCGGGTTCGCCGGGTGGAGGAAGCGGAGCGCCCCTCGCCCGAAGGCCCGCGTGCTCTTCCGCGCGGCGATGAGCCGGCGCATCCATTGCAGCAGCGACGCCGGCGATCGGCGCTGTGCCGCCACGTTGACGACGGGGTAGCCGTAGACGGCGTCCGTGATGACAGGGCTGTAGAGCGCCTCCGGCTCGGCCGTGGAGAACCCCGCGTTGCGGTCCGCCGTCCACTGCATCGGCGTGCGGACTCCGGCTCGGTCCCCCAGGTGGATATTGTCGCCCATGCCGATCTCGTCCCCATAGTAGATGATCGGCGTGCCCGGGAAGGAGAAGAGCAGGCCGTGGAGCAACCGGAGCTTCCCCTGGTCGTTATCCAGCAGCGGGGCCAGACGGCGCCGGATTCCCACGTTGAGCTTCATCCGCGTGTCCTGCGCGTAGGCGTAGTACATGTAGTCGCGCTCGGGATCGGTGCACATCTCCAGCGTCAGCTCGTCGTGGTTGCGCAGGAAGAGGCACCACTGGCAGGTCTCGGGGATGGGCGGCGTGTGCAGGAACATGTCGGTGATGGGCCGCCGGTCGGCCCGGTGCACCGCCATGAACATCCGGGGCATCAGCGGGAAGTGGAAGGCCATGTGGCACTCGTCCCCGTCGCCGAAGTAGGGACGCACATCCCTCGGCCACTGGTTGGCCTCGGCGAGCAGGACGCGGCCCCGGTACCGGGCGTCCACCTGCGCCCGGAGGCGCTTGAGGACGGCGTGGGTCTCCGGGAGGTTCTCGCAGCTCGTGCCCTCGCGCTCGAAGAGGTAGGGCACCGCGTCGCAGCGGAAGCCGTCGAGCCCCTTGTCGAGCCAGAAGCGCATCGCGTCCAGCATGGCCTGCTCGACCTCCGGGTTGTCGTAGTTGAGGTCGGGCTGGTGGCTGAAGAAGCGATGCCAGTAGTACGCGCCGGCCTCCGGGTCCCACGCCCAGTTGGACTTCTCCGTGTCCACGAAGATGATCCGGGCGTCCCGGTACTTGCGGTCGTCGGGGCTCCAGACGTAGTAGGCGCGCTTCGGCGAGGCGGGGTCCCGCCGTGCCTCCTGGAACCAGGCGTGCTGGTCGGAGGTGTGATTGACCACGAGGTCCGTGATGACCCGGATTCCGCGCCGGTGGGCCTCGCCCAGGAACGCCTCGAAGTCCGCCATGGTCCCGTAGAGCGGCGAGACGTTGCAGTAGTCGGAGATGTCGTACCCGTCGTCGCGGAGCGGCGAGGGGTAGAAGGGCAGCAGCCACACGCAGTCCACGCCCAGATCCTGGAGGTAGTCGAGCCGGCCCGTCAGGCCGCGGAAGTCGCCAACGCCGTCGCCGTCGCCGTCCTGGAACGCCTTGACGTGAAGCTCGTAGACGATCGCGTCCTTGTACCAGAGATCGTCGACGGGGGGTCTCCCGGCGCTCACGAGCAGGGATCCACGAAGGCCGTCCGCGGCAGCGCGGAGACGTGGAAGATCGCGGCCGGCTCGTCCGGCTCGAGCCGCAGCGGGTGGGTTGGTCCCCGCCAGAGCTGGCGGCGGCCCGTCAGGAGCTCGTGCACCTGCACGCGCGCGTCGGCCGCGAGCCCCAGCCCGTCGAGCGGCAGGTGCAGGAGGGCCTCGTGGGCCTCGAAGGGGTCCAGGCTCACGGCGATCCAGAGCAACTCGGCGCCGTCGGCGCTCTGCTTGCCGTAGAAGACAATGTTGTCGTCGTCGGCCCGGTAGAAGCGCAGGCCCCGGGAGGTCTGGAGCGCCGAGTGCTCGCGGCGGATGCAGTTCAGCCGGGCGAGGTAGGCCTTGATGTTGCCCGGGGCCTCCCAGTCCCGCACCCGGATCTCGTACTTCTCCGCGCCCAGGTATTCCTCGGTGCCGGGGACAGCCGCGTTCTCGCAGAGCTCGTACCCGCTGTAGATGCCCCAGAGCGAGGACAGGGTCGCGGCCAGGGCGGCGCGCAGCTTGAAGGCGGGGCGTCCGCCCTGCTGCAGGATCGACGGCAGGATGTCCGGCGTGTTGGTGAAGAGGTTGCCCCGGAAGTACTCCGCCAACTCGGTCCCCGTCAGCTCCGTGAAGTAGGCCGTGAGCTCGTCCTTGAAGTTCCGCCACGTGAAGTAGGTGTACGAC
>JACOVB010000149.1 GCA_016177555.1 Candidatus Rokuibacteriota bacterium | reverse complement strand
GGCGAAGCGGTGGGAAAGCCGGTCACGGAGGTGATCGAGAACACGCGGCTTCCGGAGACGGTGCGCTCGGGCAAGGCCGAGATCGGGCACATCCAGGAGATGCGCGGGGTGAATCGGGTCGTGAGCCGGATTCCGATCCTCCGCGACGGGAGAGTCATCGGCGCGATCGGCCAGGTGATGTTCAAGGGGCCCGAGCAGGTGCATCAGTTCAGCCGCCAGATCGAGCAGCTCAAGGCTCAGGTGGCCTACTACGAGCGGGAGATCGCCAACCTCCAGAACCGCCCGTACGGGCTGGACGAGATCGAGGGCGAATGCGAGCAGATCCAGCGGCTCAAGGCCATGATCCTGAAGGTCGCGCCGCTCGACGTCCCCGTTCTCCTCGTCGGCGAGAGTGGGACCGGCAAGGAGCTCGTGGCACACGCCATCCACAACCTCAGCATGCGGCGGAGCCGCCCGATGGTGTCGGTCAATTCGACGGTCTTCCCGGTGAGTCTTGTCGAGAGCGAGCTGTTCGGGTACGAGGCTGGCGCATTCACTGGTGCATCGCGCCACGGGCACAAGGGCAAGTTCGAGATCGCCGATGGAAGCACGCTCTTCCTCGATGAGATCGGCGATATGCCGCTGGACATCCAAGCGAAGCTGCTGCGGGTCGTCCAGGAAGGCGTGTTCGAGCGCGTGGGGGGCGGCCGTCCGCTCCGCAGCAACTTCCGTCTGATTACGGCCAGCAACCGCGACCTCGAGACCATGGTGAGCGACGGGCGATTCAGGCTGGACGTCTACTACCGCATCAGCGGAGTCACCCTGCAGCTCCCAGCGCTACGTGATCGCGTCGACGACATTCCGATCCTGACGCACAACTTCCTCGAGCGTTACGCGCGTCGTCACAAGACGTCCGTCCGGTCAGTGCACGCGAGCGTGTTCGAGTACCTCGGCGAACAGCCGTGGCCCGGGAACGTACGTCAACTCCTGCACGAGGTCGAGCAGGCGCTCATCTTCTGTGATTCCAGCCAGCTCACGGTCGGCGACTTCCGCGGCACGCACGCGGCGTCACCGGGCATGCCCCCCGCATCAGGCGAGGCGAAGGGGAGCATGAAGAAAGCCCTCGCCGACGCGGAGGCTACGATGATCCGCGAGGCCCTGGCGCGGCATGGCGGCAACAAGAAGCGGGTGGCCGAAGCGCTCGGCATCTCTCGATCGTATCTCTACAAGAAGCTCGGCGAAGGCTAGGCCCGGGCTCGCGGACTGTCAGGTCGAACCCTCGCTGCAGCTGTCCGTCCATCGCCTCTGCCGGCTGGGGGCCGAGGGGCTCCACGCGGTCGAGGCCGGCGCCCCCTGATCCCGCGCCAACGCGGTAACTGACGAATTTCTCGGGAGATGCCCAAACCCAGCAGGTGAAAGCTTGACAACGGGCACCTGGATCGGATATACAGCAAATCATGATCATGCTCACCGACCGGGAGCGGAAGCGACTGGAGCAGGAGCGCGAGGCGTTGGTCGAGCAATTGCGGGGGCTGGGGAATCTCATGCGGGGCACCGTGCTCCAGGTGGGGGTGAAGTGTGGGCGGGCGGGCGCGGCAGAAGAGGAGGCGGGCGTCATGAGCCACGGGCTGCTGCCGTACGAGGTGGACGTGGGCCTGCGCGCCGACACCCTGACGGGGCGGGCGGGGCTGCCGCTGGTGGTGGAGACACTGCGGGCGCTGGGGCTGGAGCGGGGGAATCGAGGGTGCGGTGCGGCAGCGGGCGAGCGGGTACACGGAGGTGGAGAAGGTCGAGGCGCTGGTGCTGCTGTTGGTGGCGGGGGGCGACTGCGTGGACGACATGGCGGTGTTGCAGGCCGATGCCGGGCTCGGGCGGCTGCTGGGGCGGGCGCTGCCGTGGGCGGACAGGCTCCGGCAGTTTCTCTACGCGTTCCACGCCCCGACGCTCCTCGAGGCCGCGCAGGCGCAGCGGGGGCCCACGGAGGTGGCGTAGATTCCCGCGGAGAACGCGGCGCGGCAGGGGCTGGGGCGCGTGAACGTCGCGCTGGTGCAGGGGGTGGCGGCGCAGGGCAAGGGCCGGCGGGCGACGCTGGACCACGACGCGACGATTCAGGAGAGCCATAAGCGGCCGGCGCAGTGGCATTACAAGGGCGGGCGGGGCTATCAGCCGGCGGCGATCTACTGGGGGGAGCAGGATCTGGTGGTGGCGGACGAGTACCGGGACGGCAACGTCCCGGCGGCGATGGACAACCTGCCGCTCATTCAGCGGGGCTTTGCCAGCCTGCCGGCGACGGTGACGGAGTATTACTTCCGCGCCGACAGCGCGTGCTACGACGCGCGGGTGTTGAAGTGGCTGGCCAATGCGCAGCGGCCGGGGGGCGCTGCGCTCCCTGGCGCTGCGGATTCGCCAGCCGCAGGGGCGGCTGTTCGCGGCGGGCTACGACACGAAGCCCCTGGCGGTGGTGACCAATCGGACGGGGGGGCTGGCCGAGCTGGACCGCTGGCACTGGCAGAAGGCGGGGACGATCGAGTTGGTGCATGACGTGACGAAGAACGAGCTGGGCGCGGCGGTGCCGCCCTGCGGGCGCTTTGGGGCCAACGCGGCGTGGTATCGGCTGAGCCTGCTGACGGACAACGTGCTGAGCGCGCTGAAGTCGTTGGCGCTGCCGGCGTCCCTGAGCGCGGCGCGGCCCAAGCGGCTGCGCTTCGCGGTGTTCACGCTTGCGGGGCGGATCCTCACGCATGCGGGGCGCCTCGTGCTGCGCATCAGCGAGGAGGCCGAGAGCGTCGTCGGACTGGTCGCCGCCCGCACGCGCCTGGCCGGCCTGCGGCCCCGCATCGCCTCGGGCTGAGCCCGCTCGATTCGGATTCGCCCGGGTCATCCGCGGCG
>JACOVB010000132.1 GCA_016177555.1 Candidatus Rokuibacteriota bacterium | reverse complement strand
GTGCTTGACAGTCTCAGTGTAATCCCTGGTCCCACCGATCGGGTACGCAAAACCTTCGATGGGCCCTCCGACCTGACGCTCGATCTCTCGCTTGGAGCCGTAGATCTCGTCCCAGGCCTGGTCGGCGGAGGTTCGCGAGAGGATCGGGTGGCTGACGGTGTGAGCCCCGACGGAGAAGCCCATGTCGCGGAGCGCGTGCACCTCGTCCCAGGTGAGCATCAGGTCCTTCGTCTCGCCCGGCGCGCTGCCCCCCAGCTGGTCCAGGATCCGGTCCAGGCAGTCCCTGCGCTCCTCGTCCGTGACGCGCTTGAGATGCCCAAGGCTGACTTCGAGGGCCCGGAGGCGCTCGTCCCGGGTGCGAAGGGGTAGGAGGCGATCGGTCGAGAGACCGAGGGCCTCCTGAGCGGTGGTCTTCAGCGCGATCGCGAGCTGGTCGAACCACAGAATCTGGCCGGTCCCGATGCAGCCCGTTGTCAGGAAGATGGTGGCCGGCAGCCCGTAGCGGGCCAGGATGGGCGCCGCCTCGGTCAGGTTGTCGCGGTAACCGTCATCGAAGGTGATGGCGAGCGCGTTGCGGGGCACGCGACTGGAGCGCATACGCTCGAGCAGGTCCTCGACGGTGAAGACGCGGTAGTGCCGTGCGATGTGGGCCATCTGCGCCTCGAAGACGCGCGTGTGGAGAGCCGGGAGGAATGGGTCCTCGTCATCGCCGACCCGATGGAAGGTCAGCACCTGGAAGGTGGGACCGCGGCGCGCGTAGCCCGTCAGCGCGGCGAGGGGCCCCGTGATGCCAGCCCGGTACAGGGCGCTCGACAGGGCGCGCACGGCCGTTGCCTTCACGCCCATGCCCGGTCTCCGTGCCGCTGGTGCCAGGCCTCGAGCATGACCAGCATCCAGAGCACGTCTCCGTAGAACGGGGTGGCGGTACTGTCGTGAAGCCGGAAGAGCGACTCCACCGCTCCGGGGGCGAAGTAACCGCGGTCGAGGGCGCGACGGGAGAGCAGGGTGTCGTGCGCCAGGGCGCGGAAGCCCTGGTGGCTCCGGAGCCAGTCCGCCACCGGTAAGCCGAAGCCGTGTTTCTTCTTGGCCAGGATCTCGGCCGGCAGGAGCGCGGCAAAGGCGCGCTTGAACAGGTAGCGCTTCTCGGGCCCGCGGACCTTGTGCCAGGCCGGCAGGGTGGCGGTGAACTCCACGAGGCGCGGGTCGAGCATCGGGAAACGCACGGCGAGACCGGCAGCCTCGACGGTCCGGGTCACCTTGAAGAGGTCGTTGTCAGCGAGAGTGATCTTGAGGTCGAGGTAGAGGAGACGGTTGAGCTCGCTGGTGGCGGGCGCGGCATCGAAATGCCGCTGCGCCACGCGGAGCGGCCAGTCGGGCGTGACGGCAGCCAGGAAGTCGGGATGCAGTAGTCGCCGGCGCTCCTGAGCGATGAAGAACTCGCTGTCGTAGAAGCGCCCCGGATTCGGGGTGGAGGCGCGCTGGACGTACCGCTGGGCCTTGCCGAGCGGGCTGAGCCCGCCCGCCGGAAGAGCACGGAGCAGCGGCTCGATCAGGCGGGAGCGAAGGGCCCCGGGAAGAAGATGGTAGCGGGCGAGGATCTGCTCCCGCCGATACCGCTCATTGCCGCCAAAGATCTCGTCGCCGCCGTCGCCCGCGAGGAGGGTCTGGATGCCCGCCTCGCGGGCGAGCGTGGCGCAGAGGTACGTCGGGATGGCGGAATTGTTGCCGAACGGCTCGTCGTAGGCCTCGATCAGGTCGGGGACGCAGGCCAGCGCGTCGTCGGCCGTGACGAGCTTGGTGTAGTGGGTCGCGTCGAAGTGCCGTGCTGCCAGCTCGGCGTACCCGAGCTCGTTGTACCGCTCCTCGGCGAAGCCTATGGAGAACGCGTTGACGCGCTCGCCCATGACGCGGCTCATGAAGCCGACGATGGTGCTGCTGTCGGTGCCGCCGCTGAGAAACGCGCCCACGTGCTTGGGGTCGAGGCCTCGCAGGGCCCCGCGCACCGCATCCTCCGTGTGCTGCCAGAGAGCGGTTGCGGCCGCTCTCCTGGCGATGGGGCGTTCGTCGTACCGCGCGTCCCAGTAGCGCTTGGTGGTCAGGCGGCCATCCTGCCAGATGAGCATGTGCCCGGCGGGGAGTCGGCGCACGGCCCGGTACATCGTCTGGGGAGCGGGAACCGTGCCGAAGTTCAGATACGCGTACGCGGCGTCCGGGTCGAGCTCGCGACTTGCTCCCGGGATGGCCAGGGCGGCGCCGGGACGGGAGCCGAAGCCCAGGGTGTCTCCCGCGACGGTGTAGTAGAGGCGCCGAAAGCCGAAGGGATCCACAGCCAGGAGCAGGCGCCGCGCGGTAGCGTCCCACAGCGCAATGGCAAACGCTCCCCGCAACCGATCGAGGATCTGCCCGTCGCGCGTGAGCAGCGAGTCGAACAGGCGCCGCTCCGCTGACAGAGGGCTGGCAGGGGCGAACAGGTCGTCGAGATTCGTGACGTCGAGATCGCCCACCGCCCACCCTCGATCGCACTGCTCGACGCAGAGGCTGTCGCCCGTCGC
>JACOVB010000040.1 GCA_016177555.1 Candidatus Rokuibacteriota bacterium | reverse complement strand
GTAGAGCGCCCCGCCGATCCCCTGGGCGATGCCGCCCTGGAGCTGGCCCTCCACCACCGTGGGGTTGATCGCGACGCCGCAGTCGTCCACGGCGGCATAGTGCAAGACGCGCACCTGGCAGGTCTCGACGTCCACCTCGACGATCGCGGCGTGCGCGCCGTAGGAGAAGGTGACGGTCTCGGGGTTGAAGTGGTAGGTGACGTCGAGCGGCGCCTCTGGCCCGGCCGCGCCGGCGAGCTCGGCCAGGGAGACGGTGGCCCCGCCGGGGGCGCGGACCGTGCCGTCCCGGAGCTCGAGCATGGCCGGTGGCGCTCCCAGCCGGCTCGCTGCCAGGGCGAGCGCCCGCTCCCGGACCCCCCGCGCCGCGCCGGCCACCGCGTTGCCGGCCGTCACGATCGTGCGGCTGGCGAATGTGCCCTCGCCGCGGGTGATCGCGTCGGTGTCGCCCCCCTGGGCATCCACGCGCTCGATGGGCAACCCGAGGCAGCCCGCGCAGATCTGAGCGAGCGTGGTCTCGTGCGACTGCCCCTGGGAGGTGGCGCCGCTGGCCACGGCCACCCGCCCGGACGGCTCGACACGCACCCGCGCCCACTCGCCCGCGCCGAAGCCGGTGCCCTCGATGAACACGGCGGTACCGACGCCGCGGTGGATCCCCTGCGCCCGCAGGGCCGGCTGCTCGGCGCGGAAGCGGTCGTGGTCGATTCGCCGGAGCACCCGGCGGAGCGCCTCGGGGTAGTCGCCGTGGTCGTAGACGAGCGGGACCCCGTCCCGGTAGAGCATGCCGACGCTGTACGGCATCTCCTCCGGTGAGACGAGGTTCTTGAGCCGCACCTCGACCGGGTCGATTCCCGTGGCGCCGGCGACGAGGTCCAGGATGCGGGTCATCACGAAGGTGGCCTCGGGCCGCCCTGTGCCCCTCGTGGGACTCAGCGGCACCTTGTTCGTGACGACGGTGCGCGCCTCGAGGTCGTACTCGGCGACCCGGTACGGCCCGAGGAAGTGGGCGACCGTGTTGTGGGGCAGCACGATCCCGCGGGGGTTGAAGGCGCCGCTGTCGAGCACGATCCGGTTCCGGATGGCCAGGATCCGCCCGTCCCGCGTGGCGCCCGCCTCGACCTCGTGCCACTGGTCCCGGGCGTGGGTGCTGCCGAAGAAGTGCTCGCGCCGGTCCTCGATCCACTTGACAGGCCGGCCGAGGCGCCGCGCGAGGTGGGCGACGAGGATCTCCTCGGGATAGGAGGCCCCCTTCTGCCCGAACGCCCCCCCGACGTCGGGAATCCGGACGTGAACCTCCTCACGCGCGAGCCCGAGGGCGGCGCAGAGCACTTCCCGGAGCCGGTGCGCCGACTGGCCAGAGGCCCAGACGTCGAGCCGGTTGCGCGCCGGGTCGAGGTGGGCCACGGCCCCGCGGGTCTCGATGGGCATGCCGGTGTGCCGGCCGACGTGGAAGGACCCGCGGACCCGAACAGGCGCCGCGCTGAGGGCGGCGTCCACGCCGCCCCGGCTGACCTGCACACGGACGGCCACGTTGTCGCTCCACTCGGGGTGCAGCCGCGGGGCGCCAGGCGCGAGCGCGTGCTCGACGGTGGCCACCACGGGGAGCGGTTCGTACTCGACGTCGATCTCCTCGAGCGCGCTCTCGGCGAGGGAGCGGTCGGCCGCCACCACCACGGCGATCGGCTCCCCCACGTACCGCACCACGTCCCCGGCAAGGACATGGCGCCGGTGGTCCCGGACCAGCGTGGTGCCGCTCTCGCGCAAGGCCGTCGGCACCGGCACCGCCTCGCTCGGGGTGGCCATCGGCCGGATATGCGGCGCCACGTCGGCAAAGGTCAGCACGGCCAGGACGCCCGGCGCGCGAGCGGCCCGCTCGGTCCGGATCGCGCCGAGCCTTGCGTGGGCGTGGGTGCTGCGGAGCACCGCCATGTGCACGACGCCCGGCAGCCGGACGTCGTCCACGTAGCATCCCTGGCCCCGGACGAGCCGGGGATCCTCCTTGCGGCGGATCCTGGCGCCGATCACCGCGGGCCTCAGCGGAAGCGTGGGAACACCTTGGTGCTCAGGAGCGTGATGCTCCTGAGCTGCTGTTCCAGCGCGCCCGAGAGGTTGAAGTGCAGGCAGTCGATCCCGAGCTCCTCGCGGTAGCGCGCGATCTCCTCGACGCAGCGCGAGGGGTCAGCCAGGAGGAAGCGGTCCTGCCAGAGCTTCTCGAACGGCTGCGAGAAGTCATCCGTCGAGTTCATCTCGCTGGCCTGGTTCATCGTGCCGTAGTAGTCGCGCCAGAATTTCTCGATGTGCGGGCGGGCCTCGTCGATCGCCTCCTTGAGGGTGGGCGCAATGAAGGTGACGCGCATGAGCGGGCGGTTGATCCCGATGTCGTGGAAGTCCTGGCGCCCGGCGCCCCGGTGCTCCTCGTAGAGGGCGACGAGCTCCTTGAGCTCGGCGATTCTGTTGTGGGAGGACATGAGCCAGACGTCGCCGTGGCGCGCCGTCCGGATCACGCCCTTGGAATTGTCGGCCGTCATCCAGATGGGCGGGCGCGGCTTCTGGACGGGCTTGGGGTTCATGGTCACCCCGTCAAGGGTGAAGAAGCGCCCCTTGAAGGTCACGGTGTCCTCGGTCCAGAGGCGCTTGATCACCTCCACCGCTTCGAGGAAGCGGGCGAGGCGCTCGCTCTTGGGCACGCCGAAGGACGCGAACTCGTGGTCGGCATAGCCCAGAGCGGCCGTGAGCACCATGCGGCCGCCCGTCATGGCGTCCATCGACGCCAGTTCCTCCGCCAGCCGCACGGGATGGTTGAGGGGGATCAGGTCGGTGATGTTGAGGTACATGTTGCCGGTGTAGGCGGAGACCCGGGACAGCGCGGGGATCGGCTGGAACTTCTGGAAGTGCGTGACCAGGTAGTGCTGGCCGGCCCAGACCATGTCGAACCCGTTGTCGCGCGCCGCCTTGGCGAGCGTCTCGATCGCGCCGAAGTTCTCCGGGCTCGGCTTGCTCAGCGGGTGCGTGCCGAACAGCGTCAGCGTGAATTTCATGGGCTCTGTCCTCTCTCTGCGATCAGGTGGAGGCCCCGGGCGGGGGCCCGGCCGCCGGGAGCCGGGCCCGGGACCGGATCACCGCGCGACGACGACCTGCCGCCCGTCCCGCACCCGGGTGAGGAAGAGCGCGGGCCGCGACTGGCCCTTGCCGTCGAACTTGATGTCCCCGCTGAGCCCGCTGTAGGTGGTGGCGGCCAGGGCCTTGCGGATCGCCTCGGCCTCGACGCTCTTGGCGCGCGCGATGGCGTCAGCCAGCACCATGATCGCGTCGTGGGCGTGGGCGGTTCCGCGCTCGGGCTCGTACTGAGGGAAGCGGTCCTTGAACTTCTTGACGAAGGCCTGGAGCGCCGGCGACCGCGGGTCGCCCTCGAGCGCGTTGGGAATGGTGTAGCCGAGGATGTAGACGCCCTCGAGAACGTCGAGTCCGGCGACCTTGCCGAGCGTGACGAGGGTCTGGCCGCCCGAGAGGTACACGGGCAGCGTCAGGCCCAGCTCCCGCATCTGCTTGCGGAAGTTCGCGGTCGCGCGGATGTCGCCGGTGAACATGATGCCGCTGGCGCCGGCCGAGCGGACCTTGAGCAGCAGGGGCTTGAAGTCCACCTCGTTGACGTTGTAGAACTCGCTGCCCGCGACCTTCATCCCCGAGGCCTGGAACAGGCGCTGGTGGCTCTCGACGGCGCCGCGCCCCCAGTCGTTGTTGACCGCGATGAAGTGGGGGTTGGTGAAGCCGCGCTCCATCAGCTTGGGAACGATGAAGGCGGCGTTGACGTCCTCGGTGGAGGCGATGCGGAAGACCCACGGGTTCCCCATCTCGGTGATCTTTGGGTTGGTGGAGATCTCCACCAGGAACGGGATCTTGTGGCGCGCGACGACGTTCATGACGGCGAGGGTGGCCGAGCTGGCCCACGCGCCGACCAGCGACACCGCGTGGTCGCGGAGGATGAGCTTCTCGGCGGCGGACGTGGACTCCTGGGGGTCGGCCCGCCCGTCCTCGATGATGACCTTGACCGGCCGGCCGAGCACGCCGCCCCGGGCGTTCAGGTCGGCCACGGCCAGCTCGACGCCCTGCATCATGTAGGTTCCCTCGAGCGCGGGCGAGCCCGTGAGGGGGGTGATGAAGCCGATGGGGATCGGATCCGCCGCCCGGGCCGGCCCGGGGGCGATTCCGAGCGCGCCCGCCAGCACCACGGCAAGCCCGGCGATGCCTCTCAACGTCAG
>JACOVB010000131.1 GCA_016177555.1 Candidatus Rokuibacteriota bacterium | reverse complement strand
GGCGCTGCCGCTCCAGCGCGAGGCCGAGCTTGAAGTGGCCCCTGAAGCCGCGCGGCTCCCGCACCACCGCCGCGCGGTACTCGACTTCCGCTTCCGCGACCCGCCCTTGCTCGAACAGCGCATCGCCCAGGTCCACGCGCGCTGAGCCTGCACTCGGCGCGAGCCGCACGGCCTCGCGGAAGGCAGCCTCGGCCTCCGTCGTGCGCCGCTGCTGGGTGAGCGCGGCGCCAAGCCGCGAGTAGGCCTCCGCGCGATGGGGATCGCGCTCGATCGCCCTGCGGCTTTCGCCCTCCGCGTCGGCGTGGCGTCCCTCGCGGAGCGAGGCGGCCGCGCGCTGCAGCCAGACGATGGTCTCGTCCACGTCCCCAAGGTAGGGAGCGGGAAGGAGCCTGTCAAGGACGCGAGCCGCGCGCCCTAGCCCCGACCCTCGGCGCGGGCGCGAACGGCCCTGATGGTGTCCACCTCACCTGTGCGAAAGTAGGGCGAGGCCCTCATGGCGTCGCGGCCCGGCGGGAGAATATCGAGGATGACGACCTCGCCGCCCTCGAGGCGCCGGCGGTGGTCGTCCGACGGGCCCAGGGCGTTTACGCCGGGCGTCCAGGCTGCAAGAATGAGAAGAGTGGCTATCCCCCCGGAGCGCCGCGCGCGCGTCGCCGGCCTCGTGCGCGGCTGCGGAGGGCCGTCGTGACGCAGGACGCGTGGACGCGCTGGATCGTCGAGCGCTTCGACCTCGGCTACCGGACGCTCCACGCCCTCGATGCGCCCGCCGCCCAGGTGGGGCCGGCGCTCTGCCTCGAGCTCCGCCGGAGCCGCCGCACCCGCCGGCTGCCCGACGGCACGACCGTGCGCCGCGGCGATCCGATCGGGATCCTCCACCTGAACAATCGCCGGATCCTCGCGCTCCACCACGGGTCGCCCGGCCAGCGCACGGTGGGCCTGCTCTTCCGCCGCCGCGTGTTGGCATCGCTCGAGGCGCTGGCCGCGCTCGCGGCGGACGGCGGCCCACTCGCCCACGTGTGCGCCTTCGCGGCGACGACGATCTTCGGTGGCCTCGTCGAGCGTATCGGCTTCGACGAGGCGGCGGGGAACCGTCTCGCGAGTGCGCGCGTCATCGGGGCCTACCAGCGCCTGCTGCTGGTGGCGCTGCACCCTGCGGGCGCCGCGCGCCCGCGGCTCGGCACCCTCCCCCGCGCGCGCCAGCTCTGGATCTCGCGCGAGCGCCTGCTCGCGCTGCATGGGCCGGTAGGGGCGCGGCGAAAGCGCCGCCCGGTCACGGGGTGAGCGCCCGCCGCGTGAGATCAGCGCCGCCGTGCGAGGCCGAGGGGCGCCTCCCGGCCCGCCGGCGCTCAGCGCGGGTGGTGCCGGCGGAGCAGATCGAGGTCGAGAAGGTCCTTTGGGCGGCCGAGCGCGGCCTTGTTCCTCACAAAGTCCTGGTTCACCGGGATCCCATCCCTTGAGCCGCCAGATCTCCTCGCTCAGCCGCCACGCCTCGGCGAACCGCTCGTCCGGGCTGATGCTCGCCCAGAACTCCACGTCGAAGCGATCGTCCATCTCGCGATAGGTGGTCTTTCGCGCGGTGATGCGGCGAGCCATGACGAGACTGTAGCAGGCGGGGGCGCCCCGGCCGCGGCGTTCCACTCACTCCCCGGGGCGGGACAGGACCGGCGACAGGAGCCTCAGCAGGTCCTCGACCTCCTCGTCCACCGTCCGGCCGGCGTCCGTCCGGTAGACCAGATCGGCCGCCCGGCGGTAGAGGGGCGCGGCGGTGGACCAGATGGCGGCCAGGTCCTCCTCGAGCGTCGTGCCGGCGTGGACCCGCGGCCGGTCGGCCCGGCTCACGCGGGCGGCGAGCGTGGCGAGGCCGGCCTCCAGGAGGACGGTGATCCCGCTGCCGCGCAGCGCGTCCCGGTTCCACTCGTAGCGCACCGTGCCGCCACCCAGCGCGCAGACGATCCCGGGCATGGCCGCCAGGCGCTTGCAGATCCGGTACTCGACCTCGCGGAACGCCAGCCACCCCTGCTCCCGCACGAGGTCGTGAAAGCTCCGGCCGAGCTCTCTGTCCATCTCCCGGTCGAGGTCGAGGAAGGGCCGGCCGAGGCGCGCGGCCAGCCGCTCGCCGAGCGCGGTCTTGCCGGAGCCGATCATCCCGCACAGGTAGACGTTCAGCGTCCTACTCCCCCTTCAGGGTCGGGTCGAGGAGGTCCCGGAGCCAGTCGCCGGTGCGGCTCACGACGATGGAGGTCGCCATGAGGACGAGCCCCGGGCATGTCGAGATCCACCACGCCGAGTCGAGGTACTCGCGCCCCTCATGGACCATGCCGCCCCAGGACGGCGTCGGCGGCTGCACGCCGAGCCCCAGGAAGGACAGCGTCGCCTCCAGCACGATGGCGCGCGCCAGCTCGAGGGTGGCGATCACCACCAGCGAGGAGAGCACATTGGGCAGCACGTGCCGGACCACGATGCGCAGAACCGATCCGCCGAGGGCGTGCACCGCGTCCACGAACTCGCGCGAGCGGAGCGAGAGCACCTGCGAGCGCAGGATGCGCGCGTAGGAGACCCACCCGGACAGCCCGATCACCACCACGAGCGTCGGGAAGGAAGGCCCCAGCACCGCGATGATCCCGATAGCGAGCAGGATGAAGGGAAAGGCGAGCTGGGCGTCGGCGAGCGTCATGATGACGCTGTCCGCCCAGCCGCCACGGAAGCCCGCCACGATGCCGAGCACCGAGCCGATGGCCCCTCCCACGAGCACGGCGGCGAAGCCCACCAGCAGCGACACGCGCGCCCCGTGGATCACGCGCGAGAGGACGTCGCGCCCGAGGTGGTCCGTGCCGAGCACATGGGCCTTGCCGTCCGGGCCCTCGAGCGTCGGCGCCCGGAGCCGCGCCCGGAGGGACTGGCGCACCGGATCGTGGGGGGCCAGCCACGGCGCCGCCGCGGCCACCGCCGCCATCAGCAGCACGAAGCCGACCCCGCTCCAGATCAGCCACCGGGCACGCCGGGTCTGGCGCCCGGCCCGCGCCGCGTGGAGGACGACAGCGCCCGCCTCAGCGGGCGCGGATGCGGGGATCGAGGAAGCCATAGATCAGGTCGATCAGGAAGTTGAGCACGATGAAGATCACGGCCGAGAGGAACACCGCACACTGCACCACGGGGTAGTCACGGTTGTAGATGGACTGGATGGCAAGCCGCCCGATGCCGGGCCACGCGAAGACCGTCTCCGTCACCACGGCGCCGCCGAGGAGTGTGCCGAACTGCAGCCCCGTGATGGTGACGATGGGGATCGCGGCGTTCTTGAAGGTGTGCTTGGCCACCACGAGGAGCTCCGCGAGCCCCTTGGCCCGGGCCGTCCGGATATAGTCGGCGCGCAGCACCTCGAGGACGGCCGAGCGCGTGAGCCGGGCCACGGAGGCCATGGTGAAGAGGGCCAGCGTGAGCGCCGGCAGGGCCAGGTGGGCCCAGGTGCCGCGGCCCGAGGTGGGGAACCAGCCGCCCTTGAGGGACAGGAGCAGGATGAACAGGATGCCGATGAAGAAGGTGGGCGCCGACTGGCCCACCAGGGCCACGCCCATGGTCGCGTGGTCGAGGAAGGTGTTGCGACGCACCGCGGAGAGGAGGCCGACGGGGACCGCGACGACCACCGCGAACAGGAAGGCGGTGAGGCCCAGCTCGAGGGTCGCCGGCAGATACCCCATGACGACGCGCGAGGCCGGCTCCCTGAAGTGGATGGAGCGGCCGAAGTCCCCGCGCAGGATGTTGCCGAGGAACACGCCGTACTGGACGGGCAGCGGCCTGTCGAGCCCGAGCTCGGCGCGCACGCGGAAGATCTCGCTCCGCGGCGCGTCGGGCGGCAGGAGCAGCGGCACGGGGTCCCCCGACAGGCGCATCACCACGAAGACCACGGTGGACACGATCCACAGGGTGATCAGGGCGCGGAAGAGCCGGTAGCCGATGAAGGAGAGGAGGGCGCGCATGGGGACTCCCCCACCCTATGCCCTCTCCCCCCCGTGGGGAGAGGGCAGGGTGAGGGGGAAGGCTCAGGCCCGGCGGAACTTGAAGTTGAAGCGGCGGATCTCGAACTGCTGGTTCGGGTTCGGCGTCCACTCCACGTACTTCTGCATCCCATAGTCCTCATAGGGCTGGATCACGGGGATCCAGGGGAAGTGCTCGAGGGAGATCTTCGTCATCTCCTTGTAGGCCTCGCCCCGGAACTTCTCGTCCACGGAGAAGCGGGCCTTGTCCCCGAGCTCGTCCCAGCGCGCGTGACGCCAGTAATCCTGGGGCCCGCCGGGGCCGAGGAGCCGCCACATCATGCCGTCCGGGTCGCCCAGGGTGGAGGTCGGGTCCGACCACCACAGCCCCTTGAAGGTCTTGTCGCGGTTCTTCTGGGCCCGCACCGAGTACTCCAGCACCTCGACCCTCGCGTTGATGCCGGCGTCGCGCCACATGGCCTGGATGGCCTCGGACATGGGCTTGTCGTTGGCCGTGTAGCCCGAGGTCGTCTCGATGAAGATCTCCTCTCCCTTGTACCCGGCCTTCTTCAGCCGCTCCCGGGCCTCCTTCGGGTTGTAGGCGAGCGGCGGCAGCGAGCCGTCGAAGTGGTTGTCCCCCTTGGCGATGGGGCCGCTCGGCACGATCCCGCGACCGCGCCAGAGCTCCTTGACGATGAGGTCGCGGTCGATGGCGAGTGACAGGGCCTGCTTGACCAGTGGGTTGTCGAGCGGCGGCATCTTGCTGTTGACGGCCAGCACGTAAAGCCCCGCGTAGAGTGCGCCCACCGCCCGGGTCGTGGGGTTGGCGTTGATCCGGTCGTTGTGGTCCGGGGTGACCTGGGTGATGATGTCCACCTCGCCCTTGAGGAGCGCTGCGATGCGCGAGGCCATCTCGGGAACGGGGCGGACGATCATCCGGTCGAAGTCCGGCTTGCCGCCCCAGTAGTCCGGGTTGGCTTCCAGCACCAGCTTGTCGTCCTTGGTCCAGGAGACGAAGCGGACAGGGCCCGTCCCCACCGGCTTGGATCGGAACCCGTCGGCCCCCGCCGCCTCGAAGTACTTCCGGGAGACGATCTGGCCGCCGTAGAAGGCCAGGCGCGCCGGCAGCAGCGGGTCGGGCTTCTTGGTGTGGATGATAAGCGTCGCTGCGTCGGGCGCCTCGATCCGATCGATCGAGGTGAAGACGGTGTTCACGCGCGTCTTGTGGGCCGGGTCGTAGGTGCGCTCGAGGCTCCACTTGGCGTCGGCGGCGGTGAAGGGGTCCCCCGTGTGCCACTTGGCCCCCTGCCGGATCTTGAACGCCCAGGCGGTCGGGCCCTGGAGCTTCCACTCGGTGGCGAGCCCCGCGTACAGCTTGCCGTCGGGGTGGCGGCTGACGAGGTTGTCGAAGATGTTGAACGAGATCCGGTGGTCGTTGGAGGAGGTGCTGCTGTGGGGGTCGAATGTCGAGCTGTCGCCGCCCTGGGCCCATACCAGCTCGCGCTTCTGGGTGGTCTGGGC
>JACOVB010000169.1 GCA_016177555.1 Candidatus Rokuibacteriota bacterium | reverse complement strand
GAGTACGCCTCGCGTGCGGCCATCGGGCGCCGCCTCGCATCTGGACCTTTTTGAGCAGCCTGCGAGTTTTTCAGCAGGCTGCTAGCCCTGGATCGAGTAGCCCCCATCCACCGGGATCGCCGTCCCCGTGACGAAGTCGGAGGCGGGGCTGGCCAGGAACACCGCGATGCCGGCCATGTCCTCGATTACCCCCCAGCGCCGGGCCGGCGTCCGGGCCAGCACATTCTCGTTGAGGCCGGAGATCTGCTGCCGCGCCTGGGCGGTGAGCTCGGTGTCGATCCAGCCGGGGAGCACGGCGTTCACCTGGATATTGTCGCGGGCCCAGGCCGAAGCCGTCGCCTTCGTGAATTGCACGATGCCGCCCTTGGAGGCCGCATAGACGGGGGCGAAGCCGGCGCCGAAGATGGACATCATCGAGCCGATGTTGATGATCTTGCCACCGCCCTGCGCCTTCATCGCGGGATAGACGGCGCGGGTCATGAGGAAGGCGCTGGTGAGGTTCGTGTCGAGGACCCGATGCCATTCGGCGAGGGACAGGTCCTGGGGAGGCTTCCTGATGTTGATGCCGGCGTTGTTGACGAGGATGTCCAGCCGGCCGAAGCGCTCGACCACCGCCTGCACGAGGACCGCCACGGCCGCCTCGTCGGTCACGTCCACGTCGAAGGCCGCAGCAGGAGCGCCGAGGGCCTCGAGTTCCTCCACCGCGCGGAGGCTCTTCTCGCGCTTCCGGGCCGCCACGGCCACGGCGGCCCCCGCGCGCGCGAGCCCGCGCGCCATGCCGAGGCCGATGCCGCCGTTGCCGCCGGTGACCAGGGCCACGCGCTCAGCAAGATCGAAGTGGCTCACCTGAGACGCCCTCCCTCGTGTGATGATGCTCGGCGGGCTTGGCTTCGCCGCGCCCCTGTGGTCTAACTGATTCGATGGACAGTGTACCCGGGAAGCCGTATCGAGAGAAGCGAGTCGTGACCCTGGTGAATGTGATGGTGTTGCTGGCCGTCATGGCGCTCATGGGATGCGGCCGCGGCGAGACCCCGCAGCAGAAGGCCACCGCGCGCCTGGCCCGCGCCGAGACGGCCATGGAAGCGTGCAAGCAGCGCAGCGGACTCGCCGCGACGCCCACGCCGACCACGGTGATCCTCGATGACCCGGCGACGAAGGGGCAGATGCTCACGCCCGAGATGGCCGACCAGCTTCGCATGAAGGTGCAGTGCCGGATCGAGCTGGACGAGCTGCTCGAGGCGCGCCGTGGCGCCGCCCCCGGACAGTAGGTCGCCCGACCCAGGGCGCTGGGGGCTCCTCGCTCTGGTCAGCGGCGCCCACGCGCTGGGCGCCGTCTCGGTGCTGGCCGTGGCCCCGCTCGCTCCCCTGCTCCTCCAGGATCTGCATCTCTCGCGCGCCCAGGTGGGCCTGTTCCTGCCGGCCATCTATCTGGGCGGGGTCCTCATGTCGCTCCCGGCCGGGTGGCTGACGGATCGCGTCGGGGCGCGCATCACGCTCGCCGCCGGGCAATGCCTGACGGGCGTGATGATCGCGCTGGCGGCATGGGCCGGCAGCCTCCCGCTCATGCTCGCCCTCCTGTTCCTCGCGGGCCTCGGCTGGGCCGTGGTGAACCCGGCCACGGGACGCGCCATCCTCGACCGCTTCCCGGCCCGGGAGCGGGGCCTCGCCATGGGGGTCAAGCAGACCGGGCTCACGCTGGGGGGCGTCGCCGGCGCGCTCACCCTCCCGGCGCTGGCGCTTGTTCAGGGCTGGCGCGTGGCGCTGACCGTCGCCGCCGCAGCCTCGCTGGTGGCGGGCGCCACGGTGCTCATCTGGCTCCGGCCCGGCGTTGCCCATCGGGCCGCGGCAGGGGAGGATCGTCCCCGCCTCGCCGAGATGGGCCCCTTCCTCGCTCACCGGCCCTTCCTGGTGCTGCTCGGGTGCGGGCTTGCGCTCTCGGTGGCGCAGTCCTCCGTCCTCGCCTACATGGCGCTCTACGCGCGCGAAACGCTCGGGATGGGGGTCGTGGCGGCCGGTGGGCTCCTGGCCCTGGCGCAGGCCGGCGGCACGGGCGGCAGACTCGGCTGGGGCATCGTAAGCGACCGGCTCTTCGGGGGCCGGCGGCGGCCCGGCATCATCATCAACGCCGGCATCGGCGGGACGATCTATCTCGTCTTCGCCTCGGGCCTGCCGCTGCCCGGTCCCGCCGCCGCCATGCTCGCCGTCGTCGCGGGCATCGGCGCCTTCGGGTGGGTGGGACTCTACTTCGCGCTCGCGGCCGAGGTCGGTGGCAGTCGCTTCGCGGGTCTGCTCACCGGCGTCGCGGGGGCCTGCGCCTGGAGCGGCGTGCTGATAGGGCCGCCGCTGTTCGGCCTGCTGCTCCAGGCGACGGGCTCCTACCGGTGGTCGTGGGTCGCGCTGGCGCTCACGGTCTTCGCGGCGGGATTCGCCCTCTCCCGCATCCCGCCACTGGTCAAGCGCGGCTGAGGACCGTCCAGCCCGGATGAAGCGGCCGGGAGAGCCCTGCGAAGGAGTTACGCCCAGGATACGCCTGCGCGATCCGATGCTCGATGGGGGCCGGCTCAGCCTCGCTCAGGGGCCGCCAGAACGCGGCTCATGGCCTGAAGCAGGTCGTTCAAGCTTCACGCCATGGGCCGCCGCGAGGCCATCGAGCCCATTCGCGGCGACCGCCACGGCGTATCCGGCCTCCTCGAGAAGGATCCGCAGCTCCGCCGCCTGGGTCGGGCTGTCCTCCACCACAAGAGCCCTCTGCGTCACGATGCCCCCTCGTACCTGCTGGTGTCCCGTTTGATGTGGAACATGCAGGATGCAGATTCCGGTCTCCGTCCGGTTTCAACACTCCCGTCGAT
>JACOVB010000168.1 GCA_016177555.1 Candidatus Rokuibacteriota bacterium | reverse complement strand
TCGTCGTACACCGCCGCTCGATGATCACCAGCGGCAGGACACGTCCCGTCTCCAGGGCACTCCTTGAAGAAGATGCGCGATGAAGCGCTGACGCTACTTCCCCTACCGACTACATCTACTTTTCCCCCACCGGCCGTGACAGCGGCGCCGGGCGATGGGCCCCCTGGCGGCAGGAGCGCCCGTCTGGTAGGGTTTGGCCATGGCGATCTTCACGGTGACCTGCCCCTGCTGCAACGGGCGGCTCACGATCGATCCAGCGGTCGAGGCTGTCATCGCCCACGAGGGGCCGCCCCGCTCGCGCTCCGGCCTCGATCTCGGGGGGGCGCTGTCCTCGCTCAAGGGAGAGGCGGCGCGGCGGGAGGAGCGCTTCAAGGAGCAGATGAAGGCCGAGCAGGTGAAGGGCAAGGTCCTGGATCGGAAGTTCCAGGAGGGGCTCAAGAAGGCCAAGGACTCTCCTGACGAGCGACCGATCAACCCGATGGAGCTGGACTAGCGTCCGTGGCCGGGGGGGACCTCACCTCCGCGCTCCTCAAGGGTGTCAGCCGCTCCTTCTACCTGTCGGTGGCGGTGCTGCCGTCCGGGGTGCGCCCCACCATCGGGCTCGCCTACCTTCTCGCCCGCGCCGCCGACACCATCGCCGATTCGCGCCTCATCGCCCGGCGCGCCCGCATCACCCATCTGCGGGCACTGCGGGCCGAGCTGGACGCCCCCGTCCCTGGCCGCATCGAGGAGATCGCGGCCGCCACGCGCGAGGCCCGGGCGCTCGGGGCCGAGCGAACCCTGCTCGAGCGCCTCCCCGACTGCCTCGCCGCCCACCGCGCGCTGGTCCCCGCGGACCGCGAGCGCGTGCGCGCGGTGCTCGCCACCGTCATCGAGGGGATGACCCAGGACCTCGAGCACTTTCCGGGCGAGGACGAACAGGGGCTCGCGGCCCTCGAAACGCGCCTGGATCTCGACCGCTACACCTATCTGGTGGCCGGCTGCGTCGGCGAGTTCTGGACCGAGGTGCACGTGGCCCACCGCCCGCGCCTCCGTGGCTGGGACCTGGTGAGGATGAAGGCGCTGGGCGCCCGCTTCGGCAAGGCGCTGCAGCTCACGAATGTCCTCCGCGATTTGCCCCGCGACCTGCGCCAGGGGCGCTGCTACCTGCCGAGCCGCGACCTGGGCTTCCTGGGCCTCGAGCCGCGCGACCTCCTGGACCCGGCCTCCGGGGTCGCGCTCCGCCCCCTGCTGGTGGAGCTCCTCAACGTGGCGCTGGACCACTACGAGGCGGGCTGGCAGTACACCTTCGCCATCCCCAGGGTCGAGACGCGGATGCGGCTGGCCTGCGCCTGGCCGCTCCTGATCGGGCTCCGGACGCTCGACCTGCTCGCCCGGGAGCCGAACTGGCTCGACCCGGCGGTCACGCTCAAGGTGCCGCGCGTCCGCGTCTACGGCATGATCGCGCAGTCGCTCAGGACGGTCTGGTCCGCGCGCGCGCTCGGCCGTCAGGCGCGGCGCCTCCGGGAGCGGATCGGAGTGGGGAGGCCCGGAAGAAGCCGGCCATGAGCGTCTGGCTCCCCATCGTCCAGGTCAACGCCTTCACCAGCCTCCCCTTCGCCGGCAACCCGGCTGCCGTCGTGCTCGACGCCGAGGCCCTCTCCGAGGCCCAGATGCAGCGGATCGCCGCCGAGATGAAGCTGCCGGGCACCGCCTTCGTCTCGCGCCCCGCGGGCGAGGGCACGGACCTCCGCCTCCGGGCCTTCACGCCGACGCGTGAGGTGAACTACTCGGGCCACACGACGCTCGCCGCCGTGCACGCCATGATCGAGGCCGGCCGGCTCCCGGGCGACGGGCTCGTCTTCGACACGCCGGGGGGGAGGCTGGGGGTCCAGGTCGAGCGGAAGATCGGCGGGACGAGCATCTGGCTCCTCCCTCGGCTGCCGAGCTGCGTGCCCTTCGAGGGGCAAGTGCCGGCGCTGCTGGAGACGCTGGGGCTGACCGAGCTCGAGCTGAGCCGCTGGGCGCCGACGGCGGTGACGCCCGACGCCGATCTCCTCGTTCCCGTCCGGGGGCTGGAGGCCCTGCGCCGGCTGCAGCCGGACATGGAACGCGTCGCCACGTTCGGCGAGCGGAACAACCTCCGTGGCATCTGCGTGGTGTCGAAGCAGACGGTGGATCCTGACTCTACGACGCATTGCCGCTTCTTCGCGCCCCATTACGGGATACCGGAGGACTTCGTCACCGGCTCCGTCCACTCCGCCGTGGGCGTCTGGCTGCTGGAGGCCCGCCAGGTTCCGGTGATCCGGGACCATGCCGAGTTCATCGCCGAGCAGGGGGACATGCTCGGCCGGCCGGGGCGGCTCTTCGTCGACGTGCTGGTGGCGAGCCGCAAGCCGGCCCGGGTGCGCGTGGGGGGGCGCGCGGTGACCGTCCTCAGCGGGAGCTTGCGGCTCCCCTGACGCTCAGTCGCCGAGCGGCACGCCGAAGAGCGCGCCCGGGTCCACGCGAGCCTGCCGTACCTGGGCGGCGAAGTGCAGGTGGGGTCCGGTGGCGCGCCCGGACGCGCCCACCGCCCCGATGGGCTCGCCCCGCTCCACGCGGGCGCCCTCGGTCACGTCCACGCGGTCCAGGTGCATGTAGAGCGTGTAGACGCCGAGGCCGTGGTCGATCGCGACGAGACGCCCCGGAAAGAAGAAGTCGGCCACCAGGGCCACCTGGCCGCGGTTCGCCGCGACGACCGGCGTGCCGCGCTCCGCCCGGAAGTCCAGGCCCGAGTGCGGCATCCGCGGCTGGCCGTTGATGATGCGCCTCGAGCCGAAGCCCTCGCCCTTGCCCTCGGCGTCGACGGGCCGCGTGAAGCGACCGCGCCAGAGTCGCTCCGGGGTCGCCGTCTCGTACAGCGTCCTGAGCCGCGCCGACTCCGACTCGGCGCGGCGCTCCGTGTCCGGATCGAGGTCCACCATGTGCCCGGGCAGCGTGAGACGCTGGACCGGGAACCGGCGCGCCCGGACCGTAATGCGCCCGCGCAGCTGCCGACCCTGGCCATCCGCGTCCACGACGCCGAGGCGCCAGGCCGTCCTGCCGGGGCGCGCCTCGAGGTCGATGCCGGCCAGCGCGGCCCAGCCCGCGCCGTAGGGGAAGAAGGTGAGCCCGCGCCCGCCCAGGCTCCCCTCCACCTGGCGGGCGCCCTAGGCGCCCGTGACGAAGACGACGGCCACATCGCCCTGCCGCGGCACCGGCGGGACGATGCGCACCCCGAGCGCCGGCGCGGCGACGGCGGAGCCGGCAGCGAGGAGGAGCACCCCCAGGACCACCAGAGCCCCGGCCCACGCGCGCATGCGCCGATGGTACGCCCCCGCCGGGTCCGCGTCGGGGTGACCCGCCGCGCCCCGTGCCTGGCAGGGTGCGGGAAGACTCCCCACGCCGCCGCTACGGCTGCTCGGGACGCTGCTGGCGGAGGAACTGCTCGATCTCGGCCACGAGATCGGCCGAGGGCGGCAGCTCGTCGCGGATCTCGCCAGGCCGGGCCGGCTGGATCTCGTCCTCGTCGGGGCGCTTCCGCTCGAGCTTCTTCACGTACTCCGCGATCTTGCCGTTCTGCGAGACGATCTCCTGGAGGTTCTGGTCGAACTGGCGCGCCGCCTCCTCGAGATCGGAGAGATCCGCCTCGGCGTCCAGCAAGTCCAGGACGCGGCGAACCAGCGCCATGGAGGCCTTCGGGTTCTCGATTCCCGAGATGTAGTGCGGCACGTTCGCCCAGAGGCTCGCCGTCGGCACGCCGCCATCGTGACAGAGCGTGTTCAGCACCCCCACGATGCCCGTGGGACCCTCGTAGCGCGTCGGGCGGATCCCCAGCCGCGCGGCCAGCTCCGGCTCGTGGGCCCCGCCCACGAGGCGGATGGGGCGCGTGTGGGGAACCTCGGCCAGGAGCGCGCCCAGGGTGAGGACCAGGGAGGTCCGGGTGCGACGGGCCAGATCGAGGACGGCACCGCAGTAGGCGCGCCACTTGAGGTGGGGCTCCACGGCCACGCCGATGATGAGGTCCCGGTCCAGCGCCTCGGGCTGCGACAGCGAGAACTCCGTGGCGGGCCAGACGATCTCGCGCTCGGTGCGCGAGCCGCTCTTGAAGCGGACGTACGGGCGCGAGAGGCCGAAGTGGTAGAACTCCTCCGGATCGATGCTCGCGAGGGGCCGGGCCGGCCAGATCTGGCCCAGGTAGCGCGCGGCGCTGGTGGCCGACTCGGCCGCATCGTTCCACCCGGCGAACGCCATGATGAGGATGGGGCGTCGCAGGGCTCCGGGCTCCTCGAAGACGGTCAGCGCGTCGCTCACGCTCCCTCTCCTCCTGGACCGAGGATGCCTGAGCCCCCGCGACCTCGCAAGGGCAAAAGCACCCGCTGTTGACGGCGGAGGGGCGTGGTCGGTATCATGGGCCGGGATCGAGCACCGCACGTTCACCGCACAGGAGGCATGGCCATGCGCGCACGGTTTGGGAGGGCCGCCCTCGTTCTGGTGGTGCTGCTGACGGCAGGGGGCTGCGCCACGTCCGAGGAGTGGGCCGAGTGGAAGGCTCACAACACCCATTTCGCCTCGGGCAAGCACATCGGTTTCTCGTGGCGCAACCGTGAGGGCCAGGGCCCCCGCGTCGCCCGGTCGGACATCGACGCCGCGCGCGCGGAGACCTGGTGGGGCAAGGCCATCACCGTCAGCCCCGAGCAGATCTTCCAGAACTGAGCGCGGGATCGACCTCGGACCGACCCGGATGAAGCGCTGGACCGCGGCGGTCCTGCCGGCGGTGCTGCTCGGGGGGTTGCTGTCCCCGGTGACGGCGGCCCCTCCCGAGGAGGCCGTCCTCCCGCTCGACAAGTACTCGACCCCGAAGGGCCGGAGTCTCGGCGCGGCCTATGAGGCCCAGCTCCGGCGGTTCTCCGAACGCCTCTACCACTGTGCCCCGTGGGTGGACGTCCGCAGGCAGGGACTCGGCTTCAACAGGCCCCGCTTCGCCACGGGTGACGACCGCTACCTGTCGGTGTGGCTCGAGATCGACCAGCACGAGGACGGCCGGTTCGCCGCCCTCGGCCCGGACGGCCGCCAGTCGGCGATGTTCTCCCGCTATGGGGTCGAGATGTTGCGGCGGTTGACGGCCCTCGAGGGTCTCCGGACGGAGCCCACCCTGGAGGGCTTCGGCGTCATCCTGAGCTGGCCCAAGCCGGGCACCAACGGCAGGCCGGGCGTCCAGCCGGTGAACGAGACGCTGGCCCTCTTCGTGAGCCGGGCGCCCCTCCTGGAGTTCCTGGCCAGGACGCTCCCGGCCTCGGAGCTGGCCGCCCGCGCCCGGTTCACGCTCTTCGACGGCCAGCGCGAGGTCGGACGGCTGCCGCTGGAGATCTGGGACGATCCCTTCATGACGACCTTCAAGCTCAAGGACTACCACCCGCCGACCGGATTCCGCTGCTAGCCCGACGTGTTCGTGGACCCGCGAGGGGTCAGGTCGCGAATAGCCCGGGGCCAGGCCGCGTCCAACCCGGCGCATGTTTGACAGCCCTCGGGGGGTCCGCTAGCATGAAATACAGGTGCGCGGAATGAAAGCGCCGATCCGGCAGAAGACGCAGTTCTCGCTGATCTACGTCCTCATCGCCGCCCTCGTCCTGTCCGTGCTCCAGAGCTGGCTGCTGGCGCCGCAGACCGTCGAGGTCCCGATGAGCCGTTTCCTGGCCCTGGTGCGCGAGGAAAAGGTCGAGCGGGTGTCGCTGTCGGACAGGGAGATCCGGGGCACCCTCAAGCCGGGGGCGCTGCCCGCGGCGGCCCCCCGCCCGGGCGACCGCGTGCGCAGCCTCCTGGGCGCCGAGCCCGGCGTCACCGTGTTCACCACCA
This sequence comes from Candidatus Rokuibacteriota bacterium, assembly GCA_016177555.1. The sequence goes on along the minus strand of JACOVB010000168.1, from coordinate 8,541 downwards.
CGCGCATCCCGGGCGTGGACGACTCGGCGCTGGTCAAGGAGCTCGAGGCGCACAAGGTCGAGTTCTCGGGCCGGATCGAGAACACGTTCTGGCGCGACCTGCTGTTCGGCTGGATCCTGCCGCTCGCCATCATGGCCGGCATCTGGATGTTCCTCATGCGGCGCATCGGCGGCGGGTCCACGCAGGCGCTGTCCTTCGGACGGTCCAAGGCCAAGATCTACGACCGCAAGGAGCTCAAGACCTCGTTCGCGGATGTGGCCGGCGTCGACGAAGCCAAGGCGGAGCTGGTGGAGGTCGTGGACTTCCTCAAGAACCCGAAGAAGTACCAGCGCCTGGGCGGCCGGATCCCGAAGGGCGTCCTCCTGGTGGGGTCGCCCGGCACGGGCAAGACGCTCCTGGCCCGGGCGGTGGCCGGCGAGGCCGACGTGCCCTTCTTCTTCCTCTCTGGCTCCGAGTTCGTGGAGATGTTCGTGGGGGTGGGGGCATCACGCGTGCGCGATCTGTTCGAGCAGGCCAAGGAGAAGGCCCCCTGCATCGTCTTCATCGACGAGCTGGACGCCATCGGCAAGACGCGGGGCGGCGCCGGCGGGTTCGTGGGAGGGCACGACGAGCGCGAGCAGACCCTGAACCAGCTCCTGGCCGAGATGGACGGCTTCGACTCCTCCAAGGGCGTCATCATCATGGCGGCGACCAACCGGCCCGAGGTACTGGACGCGGCCCTGCTCCGCGCGGGACGCTTCGACCGCCAGGTGGTCGTGGACAAGCCGGACGTGAGGGGGCGCGAGGCCATCCTGGCCGTCCACGCCCGCAACGTGACGCTCGCCCCGCAGGTGGACCTGCACGTGATCGCCGCCCGGACGCCGGGCATGGCCGGCGCCGATCTCGCGAACATCATCAACGAGGCCGCGCTGCTGGCCGCGCGGAAGGGCAAGGAGGCCGTGGAGATGGCCGACCTCGAGGAGGCCATCGACCGCGTCATCGGCGGGCTCGAGCGCAAGAGCCGCGTGCTGTCCGAGAAGGAGCGCGACATCGTCGCGCACCACGAGATCGGGCACGCGCTGGTGGCCTCCTCCCTGCCCCACGCCGATCCCGTCCACAAGGTCACCATCATCCCGCGCGGCGTCAGCGCGCTCGGCGCCACCTACCAGCTGCCGCTGGAGGACCGGTACCTGCTCACACGCAGCGAGCTCGAGGACCGCATCGCGGTGCTGCTGGGCGGCCGGGCCGCGGAGGAGGCCGTATACGCGGAGATCTCCACCGGCGCCCACAACGACCTCGAGCGGTCCACGGAGATCGCGCGGCTCATGGTGACGCAGTACGGCATGTCGGACAAGCTTGGGCCCATGACCTTCGGCGGGGGACAGCAGGCGCTCTTCCTCAAGGGGTCCGGCCTGTCGCAGGAGCGCGAGTACGGGGAGGACACCGCCCGGGCCATCGACGACGAGATCCGGGCCATCATCGACCACATCTACGGGCGCGTGCGGGATCTCATGACGGCCAAGAAGGGCATTCTCATGGCGGCCGCCGCGGCGCTCAAGGTGAACGAGACGCTGGAGGGAGACCGCTTGCGGAGGCTCCTGGCCGGCGAGTGATCGTGGAGGGAATCCGATGATCTGGATCAAGCGTAGCACCCTTGCAGTTCTGCTCATCGTGGCCGCCGCCCTGGGAGCCGGCGTGGGCGTCTGGGGGACGGGGGCGGCTGACCCGGCGAGGCCGTCCCCCGTGGTGCCCGCCGGGATGCAGGCCCGGCTGATCCCGGCCGCGCTGCCCGTGCCATCCGGGAGCTTCGCCCGGGTGGCCGAGACGGTGGCCCCGGCCGTGATCAACATCAACACGGTGACGCGCGGAGCGCTCGGGAGGACGCCCATCGAGGTCGGGCATCGCCCTCACCAACGCCCACGTCGTCGAGCGCGCGACGGACATCGAGGCCGTCACCGCCGACGGCAAGAAGCACAAGGCCAAGCTGGTGGGGGTCGACCGGCGCACCGATCTCGCCGTGCTGCGGCTGCAGGGGGGGCCCTACCCCGCGGCGAGCCTCGGGGACTCCGACAAGATCAAGGTCGGCGACTGGGTGCTCGCCATCGGTTCGCCCTTCGGGCTGCAGCAGACGGTGACCGCGGGGATCATCAGCGCCAAGGGCCGGTCCCTCGGCGGGGGCCCCTTCGACGACTTCCTCCAGACCGACGCCGCCATCAACCCCGGCAACTCGGGCGGGCCCCTGGTGAACATGAGCGGCGAGGTGGTCGGCATCAACAGCGCCATCCTCTCCCGCTCCGGCGGCAACGTCGGCATCGGCTTCTCCATCCCGGCGAACATGGCGCGGCGCATCTACACGGAGCTGGTGGCCAAGGGCAAGGTGACGCGGGGCTGGCTCGGCGTCTCCATCCAGCCGCTCACCCCGGAGCTGGCCAAGAGCTTCGGCCTGCGGGATCCCAAGGGCGTGCTGATCTCCGACGTGGTGCAGGACAGTCCCGCCGAGAAGGCCGGCATCGTGGCGGGTGACATCATCACCGACTTCGACGGCAAGAAGGTGGACAACCCCCAGGATCTCCAGAAGATCGTGGCCCTGACCGCGCCCGGCAAGGGGGTGCCGGTCACCGTGTGGCGCGACAAGTCGCACAAGGCCATGGAGATCAAGATCGGCGACACGCCGGACGACACCGTCGCGCTCAAGTCGAACAGCCGCGGCAAGAGCCTGCTGGGGCTGGAAGTCCGCCCGATCACTCCCGAGCTCGCCCGCCAGCTCAATCTGAGAGGCGCCGAGGGCGTCGTCGTGATGCGCGTGGAGGAGGAGAGCCCCGCGGCGGAGGCGGGGCTCCAGCGGGGCGATGTGATCCGCGAGGTCAACCGGCAGCGCGTCCGGTCCGTGCAGGACTTCGAGCGCACCACGCGGGGGCTCAAGGAGGGCGACCGCGTGACGCTCCTGCTCCAGCGCGGGCCCCAGGCGCTCTACGTGGCGTTCACCGTGGCCCGGGGTTGATGGGGGAGGGCTCGCCGCTCGCGCAGCTCCGCGCGCTCATCACCGATCACCAGGGGCGCCCCGCGCCGCCCATCGCGCGCCTCCTCGGCGCTCGCGTGCTGGCCGTGGACGCAGGGCGCGTCTCCATCGAGTTCGCGGTCAAGGACGAGTTCCTGACCCCGGGCGGCTGGGTGCAGGGCGGTATCATCACCGCGTACGTCGACATGTGCATGGCGCTCGCCGCGCACACGCTCTTCGAGCCGGGGCAGCTCTTGTCCACCTCCTCGCTCACCGTGAGCTTCCTCGCGCCCGTGACGGCTGGCCCCGTGGTCGGCGAGGGCAGCGTCGTCAAGCGCGGGCGGTCCGTGGTCTTCCTCGAGGCCGTCCTCCACGACCGCGAGCGGCGGGAATGCGCGCATGCCTCGTCGGTGGGCTCCATCCACGCCAGGACGTAGCCGCTCCCCTGCCTGGGCGCCCATCCATCCGAGCCCGCGGTTGAGGCCGCCGCGCGCACTGTATCTGATTGCGTGCAGTCCTCTCGTCCTCACGATGGTGGCTGGATTTCTCTTGTGCACATCATTGAGTGACGATACGGCTGCCCAACATGACGCCCCAGCGGACCGGGAGCTCGCGCTGCTCGCTTCCCGTCCGCTGAGCGCCACGTTAGAGCGCTCTATGGAGGAGCCGCCATGGCTCGACAGGAATCGGTTTCCGTCGAGACATTGAAAGCAATCGCCGATGCGTTCTATGCCCACGATCTGGTCGCGATAATGGAGTTCTTTGCCGATGATTGCTCGCTGGACATGCCCCGGGGGCCGGACCCGTGGGGGCGGCGCTTTACGGGCAAAGCGGCCGTGCGAGAGGCATTAGCGACACGCCTTAAGGGTCTCCCAGACGTCCACTACAGTGATGACCGGCACTGGGTCAGCGGCAATATGGGCGTGTCGGAGTGGCTGCTGACCGGCACGACACCCGACGGAGTCCGAGTTCAAGTACGTGGATGCGATCACTGGGGGTTCCGGGACGGGAAGGTAATCAGGAAGGGCTCATATTGGAAGATCGTTGAGAAGCCCGTATGAGATGACCGCTTGAACCCTGGGTGGAGCCGACGCGCTATCGCGCGCGACTCACCCTGGCGTTCGCCCCATCGTGCGGTTCGCTGGGGGGAGGTCGAGTCTGCTAGAGTCACCGCTAGGAGGTGGACGATGAGCGACCCAATGATCGTCTCCGACCCACAGGTGATGATGGGCAAGCCGGTGGTTGCGGGCACGCGCGTCACAGTAGATCTCATCCTCGAGAAGCTGGGCAGCGGCGAATCGATCGAGGCGGTGCTTGCGTCCCACCCGCGCCTGACCCGCGAGGGTGTGCTGGCCGCCCTCCGCTTCGCCGCACAGGCCCTCCGGGCTGAAGTGGTCTACCCGCTCAGTGCGAAGTCCGCGTGAACCTGGTCGCCGATGAAGGTGTCGACCGCGCGGTGGTGGAGCGCCTGCGACATGACGGCCATGAGGTCGTCTACGTGGCCGAGCTCTCCCCCAGCGTTACGGATGAGGAGGTCTTGCGGCAGGCGAACGAGCGAAGGGCCGTTCTGTTGACTGCGGACAAGGACTTCGGTGAGCTGGTGTTCCGCCAGGGCCTCGTGCACAGCGGAGTGGTCCTGGTTCGCCTTGCGGGGCTGGCGAATCCCACGAAGGCGGAAATCGTGGCCGAGGTATGTCGTGACCGCACCGGGGAACTCGTCGGGGCGTTCAGCGTTGTCTCGCCAGGACAGGTCCGTATTCGACGAACGTCGTGATAGTCCGTGAGGGTCGAACTCCGGCGTTCAGCCGGCCGCTCACTGGCAACGTTCGACCCACAAGGCGGGAAAGGGCTTCTCAGCGTAGAATCACCCCAGGGGGAGATGCGATGGCAAGGGAGTTCAGCGTGATTATCGAGCGGGATGCCGACGGCTACTTCGTGGCTTCCGTGCCCGCGCTGCGGGGGTGTCACACCCAGGCAACGTCCCTCGACGAGCTGATGAGTAGGGTGCGCGAGGCCGTCGAACTCTGCCTCGAGGCCCAAGGCGAGAGCATCGAGCCACTCGACTTCATCGGCGTCCAAAAGATCACAGTGGCGTGACCCGGCTTCCGCGGATCACCGGAAGAGAAGTCATGTCCGCCCTGCGCAAGGCGGGTTTGAGGTCGCGAGAATCAAGGGCAGCCACCATTTCCTTCGTCACCCCGACGGCCGGGGAACCGTCGTGCCCGTCCACGCCGGTGAGACTATCGGCCCGGGGCTCCTGGCAGCCATCCTCCGTGACTGCGAACTCGACCGAGATGAATTCATCGCGTTGTTGTAGCAAGCGGTGGCTTCAGGGGTCGCCCCCGATCCGGATAGGAGCCGATGACTCGGGGCAGCCGAAAGCAAATCTTGGACTGGACGGCGCGCCGGGGCTTTCCTGCTGAGTTCTCGGAGTTCGTTGGTCTGAGCGATTGTGCCGTTGCTCGCCCTCCGGTCTGGCAGCCGAGGGGTCACAGCGATCCCGCAGAAGCCTGCTTGGAGGACTGCGGCGCCCAGTTCCTTCCCGGCGCCGACTGCTGGAATGATCTTGCCGCCTGGTGGCTGGTTCATCCGCGGGGAGCCAACAAGCCCAATTGGGATCTTGCTGTTGCACGCGACTTCGCAGGCAAGCCAGGTCTCGCGTTGCTTGAAGCAAAGGCGCACGAGAATGAGTTGGATTGGGCCGGGAAACGACTCCGTACAGACGGCTCGGCCAACTCTATCGAAAACCACGAGCGCATCGGGCAGGCAATCGCCGAGGCAGGCGCAGCACTCGACCGCGTCGTCGCAGGCGTGCGAATAGCGCGCGACACCCACTACCAACTCGCGAATCGCGTAGCATACAGCTGGAAGTTGGCGTCGATGGGCATCCCGATGAGGAATTGAGACCAGCGATCATGACGAGCCGAAGCGGCAGGTCGGGGGAGTTCGCGGTGTGCATCCACAACGGCGAGTACGATGCCGACCTCATCGTCGGCAAGATTTATCGCGTCGTGAAGCCGAAGCGCAACGACAGGCTGTCTGACATCCGCGTCCTTGACGAATCGGGCGAAGATTACCTGTACCCCCGAGGTTGGTTCGTTCTCGTCGAGCTGCCCTTGAAAGCCAAGAAGGCCCTGGTCGCGATCCACTAACCCCGACACGTCGACGGCGATCACGTGCTGAGCGACCTCCGCGAGCGCTTCGACGAGGTCCTCGCGACCCTGGAGGCTCTGGCCGGCTGGTCGACGCCGCGGCACCGAGTCCCGCCGAAGGCGGGCTTGGTCGTACGCCTCGCGCCCGCGCCTCTCTCGGGGCTCGTCTGGCTCGTCATTTGGCCCGGCACGGTGCGGTTACGCGCGTGGGGGAGGCGAAACCCATTGGAGCTGATGGAGCCGCTCCCCCGCCTCGGCGCGCGCCCATCTGCTAGAATCGATATGGGGCGGCGCAGGCTGGGGCCGCGGGGTCCAGGGCGCCGCCTCGACATCTCGCGCGATGGAATACAAGGACTACTACAAGATCCTGGGTGTCGACCGGAGCGCCGACGACAAGGCGATCAAGACCGCCTATCGCCGGCTGGCCCGCAAGCACCACCCGGACGTCTCCAAAGGGTCCGCCGCGCGCTTCCAGGAGCTCAACGAGGCCTACGAGGTGCTCGGGGATCCGGACAAGCGCCAGCGCTACGACGCGCTGGGCTCCGACTGGCAGCGAGTCGCCGCACCCGGCGCCCGGTCGCCCTCCGGGGGGGGCGAGGTCCACGTCCGCCGGGGCGAAGCCCCTGGTGGATTCTCCGAGTTCTTCCAGGCCATCTTCGGCGATCTCGGAGGCGGCCGTGGGCGCGTCCGGGACTCCAGACGCGGCGGCCTCGGCGACATCGGGTTCGGCGACCTCGGCGATCTCGGAGCCGCGGGGGCAGCCGATGTCGAGGCCGCCCTGGAGCTCTCGCTGGAAGAGGCCTTCCGGGGGGTGCGGCGGGCGATCTCGCTGGACCTGGACGAGCCATGCGCCGCCTGCGGGGGTGCCGGGCACGTGAACCGGCGGCCCTGCGGGCAGTGCCGCGGGAGCGGCTGGGCCAAGGGGCGCCGGCAACTCGAGGTGAAGATCCCCGCGGGCGTGGACACGGGCTCGCGCATCCGCGTGCCCGGCGAGGGGGCGGGCCCGGCGGGCGGCAGGCGGGGCGACCTCTACCTGCGCGTCACGGTGCGGCCCGACGACCGCTTCGAGCGGAGGGGCGACGACCTGTACCTGGACCTGGCCATCCCCTTCGTGGACGCCGCCCTCGGCGCCGAGGTGCAGGTGGCCACGCTCAAGGGCCCGGTGTCCATGAAGGTGCCCCCCGAAACCTCGGGGGGACGCACGTTCCGCCTCCCCGGCTACGGAATGCCCCGCCTCAAGGGCGGCGGCGCCGGGGACCAGTACGTGCGGGTGCAGCTGACCGTCCCGGCGGGGCTCACCCCCCGGGAGAAGGAGTTGCTGACGGAACTCAAGCGGCTCCGTCCGGAGATGCCCAGATGAGATTCGACAGGCTGACGGTGAAGGCGCGCGAGGCGGTCGAAGCCGCGCAGTCCCTCGCGGATCAGGGCAGCCACCAGGCCCTGGAGCCCGAGCACCTCCTGCTGGCGCTGGTGCAGCAGCAGGAAGGCGTGGTGGGTCCGCTCCTGGCCAAGCTCGGGGCCCATGGCGACGCCGTCACGCGCCAGATCCAGGCCGAGCTCGACAAGCTTCCCAAGGTGCGAGGCGGCGGCGGCCAGTACGTCTCGCCCCGGCTCGAGGCCGTCCTCAACCGTGCCTGGGACGAGGCGCAGCGCCTCAAGGACGAGTACTGCTCCACCGAGCACCTGCTCATCGGCATCGCCCAGGAGAAGACCGGCGCGGCGGCGCGCGCGCTCGCCGGACAGGGCGTGACGCCGGAGGCGATCTACCGCGCGCTCGTGGACGTGCGCGGCTCCCAGCGTGTCACGGACGCGACCCCCGAGGAGAAGTACCAGGCGCTCCAGCGCTACTCCAAGGACCTGACGGAGCTGGCGCGCCAGGGCAAGCTCGATCCTGTCATCGGGCGCGACGAGGAGATCCGCCGGGTCGTGCAGGTGCTCTCGCGCCGGACCAAGAACAACCCCGTGCTCATCGGCGAGCCTGGCGTGGGCAAGACGGCCATCGTCGAGGGGCTCGCCCAGCGGATCGTGGCGGGGGATGTGCCCGAGGGGCTCAAGGGCAAGCAGCTCGTGGGGCTCGACATCGGCGCGCTCGTCGCCGGCTCGAAATACCGCGGCGAGTTCGAGGACCGGCTCAAGGCCGTGCTGCGGGAGATCACGGAGGCCCAGGGCCAGGTCATCTGCTTCATCGACGAGCTCCACACGCTGGTGGGCGCGGGGGCGGCGGAGGGCGCCGTGGACGCGGCCAACATGCTCAAGCCGGCGCTGGCGCGCGGTGAGCTGCGCTGCATCGTCGCGACGACGCTGGACGAGTACCGTCAGCGGATCGAGCGCGATCCGGCGCTGGAGCGGCGGTTCCAGCCGGTGTTCGTGAGCCCGCCGGACGTCGCCACGACGGTCGAAATACTACGAGGG
>JACOVB010000126.1 GCA_016177555.1 Candidatus Rokuibacteriota bacterium | reverse complement strand
GGACAGGCTATGGCCGCGACACTTCCGATCCTCCCGACGCACGTCATGGGCAGCCACGGCTTCCCGGGCTGGTTCTGGACCGCGCTCGACAAGATCAAGGCGGGCGAGTACGGGCACACCGACACCAGGGAGACCTTCGACGACGCCACGCAGCTCGCCATCCGCGACCAGGAGCGCGCCGGCATCGACGTCATCTGCGACGGCGAGATGCGGCGCTTCTTCTTCGTCCAGACCTTCTACGGGAAGATGGACGGCCTCGAGCATCTGGAGCCCCTGCGCAAGACCGGGCTCTACGCCTACGACAGCGTGCCCCGCTACCGGGCCACCCGGCGCATCACGGTGCCCAGGGGCCTGGGGACCGTGGAGGAGTTCACGTATCTGCGGACCCAGACCGACAAGCCGGTCAAGGCCACCTGCCCCGGACCCGTGACGCTCTCCATCCACATCCAGACCCGGCCCGGCGACGCCTACGACAACGACCGCCTCGCCCTCTGTTGGGACCTGGTCCCGGCGGTGAACGCCGAGCTCAAGGCGCTGGCAGCGGCCGGCGCCACGTGGATCCAGGTCGACGAGCCCTCCGCGGCCATCGTCCCGGGACAGGCCGCCGAGTACGTCAAGATGTTCAACGCCTGCGTGGAGGGCGTGGAGGCCAAGCTCGGGCTGCACGTCTGCTTCGGCAACCTCCTCTCCCGGCCGCGGGGCAAGCGATCGTACCGCTGGATGTTCCCGGCGCTGCTCGAGGCCAGGTGCCAGCAGTTCGTGTTCGAGTACGCCAACCGCGAGATGGCCGAGATCGAGATGTGGAAGGAGATCGGCGTGGACCGCGAGGTGGCCTGCGGCGTGGTTGACGTGAAGTCGTTTTACATGGAGACTCCCGAGGACGTGGCCGAGCGGGTGGGGCTCTGCCTCGAGAACATCCCGGCCGAGCGGCTCTCCCTCGTGCCCGACTGCGGGTTCTTCCCGGTGCCGCGCTGGGTGGCGTTCGAGAAGCTCAAGCGCATGGTGGCGGGAGTGAAGCTCGCGCGGAAGCGACTCGGTGGTTAACCAGGAATCCGACAGGGCATCACCACGCACAAGAAGGCCTACGACTTCGTGACGATCAACCCCATCGAGTCGATGTCCACCAAGCAAGCGATGAAGCCGGCGGGCTCGAAACTCTTCGACTGGATCAAGTCCTGGAAGCTCTAGCCTGACCGGCGCGGGGGCGGGGCGGTGTCCACTCCTCGACCTCGATACCCCACGGGTCTCTGAGCGGACACCGCCCCGCCCCCGCGCCTGCGCGATCCCGATCCAGATCATGACCCAGCACGTCGTCAATGTGGTGATGAGCGGCGTCTTCCACGCCGCCATTCTCTTCCTCGTCGCCGCAGGTCTCCAGGTCGTGTTCGGCGTGCAGAAGATCTTCATGGCCGAGTCCAACATCCACCACGTGCCGGACTTCGTCGCGCGGCTGTATGTGATCGAGCGCGGGCAGATCATCTACACCGGGAAGCCGGAGGACGTCCACGGAGACCGCGCGGTGATGCGCGTGATCGGAGGCGTGCCGTGAAGCGGCGGCCGCTCCAGGGGGGCGGGTCAGCGGGTCAGGAGCCGGATCTCGTCCAGCACGGGGAGGAGGTACTTCCGGAACTGGCCGGGATTCTCGCTCATCGGGAAGTGGCCGATCTCCGTCATGATGGTGAGGCGAGCGCCCGGGATCCGGTCCGCCGTCCAGCGCGTGTCGTCTGGCGTGCAGGAGAAGTCGTACTCGCCGGTGAGCAGATAGAGCGGGCAGCGCGAGGTGTCGATCCGGCCCACTCGATCCCGGAAGTCGCCGTCCTCTCGATAGCAGTACAGGTCACCCTTGAACACACCGGGGCCGCCCTGCATGTAGCCCCAGAGCGTGTCCCAGCGCGTCTCCTCCGGGCTCTGCGGCGCGATGAGCCCGGACATGAGCGCCCCGCACACCTCGCCGCCGTGGATGTCCGGCCGGTGGAGCCACCCCGTGTCGTCGTACCAGGGTGCCTGGTAGGCCGCGGACTCGAGCCCGATGAGCGCCCGGAAGCGCTCCGGATGCAATCGCGCCAGCTCGAGCACGATCTTGCCGCCGATGGAGCAGCCGAGAACGACGGGGCGCTCGAGCCCGAGCGCGCGGCAGAAGGTCAGGATCAGGTCCACGTAGCCCGCCGTGGTGAGCCGGTACTCCTCGTCCTGCCAGCCCGCGGGAGGCAGCGACTTGCCGTGCCACGGCATGTCGAAGGCGATCACGCGATAGGACCCGGTCACCGCCTCGTCGTTCATCAGATGGCGAAACTGGCGACCGTCGGCGCCTGCCGTGTGCAGGCACACGAGCGGAATCCCCTGCCCCGCCTCCTCGAAGTAGACGCGGTGAGGCCTCCCGGCGAGGTCGAGGCGGACGTAGCGCCCGACGATGGGTTCCAGCGGAGCTCGGGGCTCGAGGTCGGCCATTCACGCCCCCCGGCGGCGCGGCGCCGCCAGCACGTCCGTGACGTAGCGCAGGTTCGCCATGAGCGGGACGAGATCGCCCTCGACCCGGGCCACGCCCAGCTTCTTCATGGCGAAGAGATCGTGATAGCCTGGCGCCGGCACGGGCTCCCAGAAGCGCCGCCAGGCATCCGCGGAAGCCCGCACGGCGAAGCTCCACGGGCGCATCAGGAAGGGGCCGCGCTCGACGGAGGCGAGGCGGCCCTCGACCACGCGGACGAGATACTGCACGTCGTCCATCTCCACAAGGAAGGTCGTCGTGAGGTAGCGGCCGCGCCGGAGGAGAAGAGCGTCCGCGTTGACGAGCTCGGGCAGCGCGGTGATGCGCGTATGAACGTCGCTCTCGACCATACCCGGCAGTATAGTCCATGATCAAGGAGGAATCTCCGATGGCAGACCTTCCGCTGATCCCGTCCATTCTCCCGGGGGGGAGCGCCGCGCCGCTCCTCCCCCGGACCCCCCCACCGCCGTACGCCTCCCGCGCCGGGGTGAAGCGATGACGCCGGCGCTCCCGCTGATCCCGTCCACCGTTTGCGGCTCCCACGGCAAGGCCGGCTGGTGGTACGC
>JACOVB010000006.1 GCA_016177555.1 Candidatus Rokuibacteriota bacterium | reverse complement strand
TCCAAAGGGTGTCACGATTTCGGATGCGCAGATGGCCAGGATCAACCTGCACCGCCATCGTTTCCACGGCGACTGGAACTACACGATCCGGCCGGTCAATCAGTGAAATGAGTCAGTTATTTCGTTACAATTCCTAAGGACGGGCACCCACGCGGCCCCTCGACATACGCTGGAGTGCGCTGGAGTGTGCCCGAGTGAGTCACAAATCTGGCACACTCGCCCTAGCAGGTCAACGGGGGGTGTGCGGCAAGTAGAGGAAAAGAATGGTGGGCTGGGACGGGATTGAACCGCCGACACCAGGATTTTCAGTCCTGTGCTCTACCAACTGAGCTACCAGCCCACCACAGGAGGCAGAGGTTACCAGAGAGGGTGGGACGTGTCCACCCAGACACGGGGCCGGACTAGTTCTGGCCGGGCAGGTCGGCGCCGGTGTCCGACTCGAAGACGATGCGGTCCTCGTCGTCGACGATGAAGGACTCGTGGAGCACGAAGGGCACCTCGTGCTGGACGAGGAAGCGCGTGAGCCGCGCCACGGCCAGCGGGTGGGCGTCGAGGTGGAAGGACAGCGCCAGATCGCCGAGGTCGTCCACGGCGAAGATGGCCCAGTCGCCCACGATCAGCGCCTCCGTCTCCTCCTCGAAGGTGACGCCGCCCTCGAACTCCTCCGAGCCCTGGGCCAGCTCGCGCAGCTCCTGGAGCTTGGCCCGCCGCGCCGCCTGCTCCATCGCTACATGCCCTGGAAGGCGCCGTCCGCCGCCATGGCCGCGAACGCCTTCTCGTAGCCCGCCACGGTGCGCGCGAGGTCCTCGGCGGTGTGCACCGCCGAGATCCAGCCGTGATAGTTGGACCAGTCGATCCCGTTGTTGAGCAGGGCGCAGCGCAGGAGATGGTAGAGATCGCCTCGCCGGGGGCGGTCGAAGCCGGCGAGCCCCGGCCGGCCCTCGAAGGAGACATGGTAGATGGAGGCCTCGCCGAAGACGGCGCCGGGGACGCCGGCGCGCTTCATCGCCTCGCCGAGCCCCGCGCGCAGCTCGTCGCCCGCCTTGTTGGCGCGGGCGTGGAGGGAGCCGTCCGACACCGCCTCCAGGGTGGCGATGGCAGCCGCCGCGCAGAGCGGGTTGGAGTTGAAGGTGCCGTTCTGCGCGACCCGCTGGGCGCGGTCCCACACCGGGTCGCCGCGGTGAGCCATCATGCTCATGAGCGGCTTCTTTCCCACGACGGCGCCGCCCGGCAGCCCGCCGGCCACGATCTTGGCCAGCGTGGTGAGGTCGGGTGTCACGCCGAAATAGGCCTGGGCGCCGCCGGGCGCGTAGCGGAAGCCCGTGATGACCTCGTCGAAGATGAGGACGACACCGTTCCGCTCGGTGAGGCCGCGGAGCTCCTGCAGATACCCGGGGATCGTGGGCGTGGTGCCGGCCTGGCCGCCGGCGGGCTCGAGGATGACGGCCGCCACATCCCCGCGCTGGAGCAGGCCCTCCACCGCCTTGACGTCGTTGGGCGGGCAGAGCAGCAACTGGTCCAGCACGCCCGCGGGCACGCCCGCCGACATCGGGACGTCGAAGGGCGGGTTGACGCCGGCCACCACGCCGTCGGCCCAGCCGTGGAAGTGGCCGTGGAACTTCACCACCTTGGAGCGGCCCGTGTAGGCGCGCGCGATGCGCATGGCCAGGTGAGTGGCCTCGGTGCCGGACATCGTGAAGCGCACCATCTCGGCCGAGGGGATGAGCCTCGAGATCAGCTCGGCCCAGCGCAACTCCAGCTCGTGGCAGGCGCCCAGATGCGTGCCGCGGGCGGCCTGGGCCTGGATGGCCGTCACCACCGCGGGGTGACAGTGACCGAGGAAGAGGGCGCCGTGCCCCATCCAGTAGTCCACGTACTCCTGGCCGTCCACGTCCCACTTGCGCGAGCCCTGCGCCCGCTCGACGTAGATGGGGAAAGGCGTGAGGTGGCGGCCGTCGTGGGTGACGCCGCCGGGGATCACGGCGCGCGCGCGCTCCCAGAGCGCGGCCGACCTGGGGTGGAGAGCGCGATAGGTCTCATGCACCTTCGATGGCTTCGCCGTCTGCGTCATCTGGATCGTCCTCCGGTCGTGACTGATTGGGCGGCCGTGGCCGGCCTGGCTGGGCTCACGGCCCTCTGGGTCTTCGCGACTGTCGCGCGCCCGGGGGAGCGCGCGCTGCGCCGGCTCCGGGCGGCCACTCTCAACAGCTCCAGCATGCCTACGTGGGCCTCCAAGGGCAAGCCGTCCACGGTGGGCTCGTGAAGGCGGGTGATCCCGTCCACGGCGCCGGCCCGGGCGCAGGCGGCGACCATCCGGCGCTCCTCCGCCGCCGAGTGCAGGAGGTCGCGTCCGTCGAGATACGACAGCGCCGCCACGATGCCATAGGCGCCCCAGTTGGAGGTGCCGGCCACCACGAGGTGGCTCACCGTGACGACGGAGGCCATGCGCCGCGCCGTCGCCCCGCCGCGCGCGATCCGGCCGAGGACGTTGCCCATGCCGATCTCGTTGCCGCCGTCCCCCACGCCGATGGTCACCAGCCGGCGCGGCGCCGCGATGAACAGGGCATCGAGCGGCGCGTTCCACGCGCGGATGGACTCCCCGCGGGCGCTCAGATAATCGCCCGTGCGCGTCCGCCCCGGACGCTCGATGGCGACGAGATGGGTCGGCGCGTGCTCGGCGAGGAGCCGGCGCGCCACCGCGGGCGCGGTGGCATCCGTCGCGTCGAAGGTGACGATGGCCGCGGGCTCCCCGAGCGAACGCAGCGCGGCCTCGAGCGGCGGCACCGTCACGGGGTCGGTCACGTAGGTGACCTCCTTGCCCAGGAGACGCAGTGCCCGGCCGAGCGAGGCCGCCCCGGGAGGCCCATCGGTTTCCGGCTCCCCGGGACCAAACGCGAAGCCGGTGGTGATCAGGACCCGGCGGCCTCGCGCCAGCGCCCGCGCGGCGCGCTCCGCCCCGCCCTCGACGAAGAACCCGGCGATGCCGCGGCCCCCGGGATCCAGGGCCAGGAGATGGTCGATCATATGCTCGGCGCGGAACCGCAACGGGGCGCCCGGGCTACCGGCGTACCGGCGGCGTGGCCGGCCGCGGCCTCGCGGGGGCGGGCGGGACCGGCGGCGGCGTGGCTGACGGCACGGGGGCCGCGGCCGGCGGGTCCGGCTGCTTCACGCTGAAGTACAGGCTCGTCGCGAGGACGCCGCTCTTGTCGAAGATCACGACGAGCCCCGCGCGGTACACGAACATCTCCCGCTCGTCCTTGACGCCCATCTGATCGGGGACGCCCCAGCCGTCGATGATCGTGTCCCGTCCGAAGATGAAGGGCTTGGGCTCGAGCCTCAGCACGCGCACCACCGACGAGCTGTAGCCCGCAGGCGTGAGGAGGCCGAAGTCCACCGTCATGCGGATGAAGCCCACCGGCGCCTGGCGGCTCTCGTAGAGCCATTCGAAGGTGTCGTACCCCTCGACCTTGCGCTTGGTCTCCTTCGTCGGGGGGCCGTACCGCTCGCGGACCTGCTCGGCCGTGGTGACGCCCGGCTCGATGCCCCCCCAGTCCAGGGCGCCCGCGACGGGCGGCCAGAGGGCGACGCACACGGCCAGGAGCAGCGTGATCGCCAGCAGACGCCGCAGCCTGTCCACCCTCAGAATCCCAGCGCCGCGCCGTCGCCGCGCGGATCGGCGCCGCCGGCAAGCGTGCCGCCGGTCAGGGTGATGCCCTGGGCATGTCCCATCTGGGAGAACCAGTCGGACACGGCACGGACGCTGTGGCCGCGGCGAGCCAGCTCCTCGCGCACCGGCGCGGACACGCGCCCCTCGACCCTGAGGACGTCCGCCGGGTCTGCCGGGGTCAGCGGCCCGTACATGAAGCGCGGCCGCTCGATGGCTTCCTGGATCTCCATGCCGTAGTCGAGCACGTTGGTGAGCCCCTGGGCGTGGAACATGGCCTGCCCGTCGCCGCCCATGGTGGAGTAGCCCAGCACCGGGCGCTCCTCCCGCGTGACCACGCAGGCCAGCAGCGTGTGGAAGGGGCGCTTGCGCGGCGCGAAGCAGTTGGGATGCGCGGGATCGGTGTTGAAGTAGGCGCCGCGATTGTGGAGCACCACGCCCGTGCCCGGCGGGATCACGCCCGAGCCGAAGGACTTGTAGAGGCTCTGGATCACGCTGATCAGGTTGCCCCGGCCATCGGCGACCACGAAGCCCGTGGTGCCCCCGTCCGGATCGCCCCAGGCGTGGCTTTGCGCCTTCTCCGGATCGAAGTCCGCGCGGCGCCGCGCGGCGTAGGCCTTGTCGAGGAGCGACGCCACGGGGACGGCGGGGTCTCGTACACCGTGTAGCCGCGATAGCTCGTCTGGATCGGCTCGCCCCACTGGCCCGAGTGCTCGGCGAGGTCCGCGGGGTTGAGGAACCCCTGGTCCTCGAGGCGCCGGGCGATGGCCCGGGCGACCCGTCCACGGTAGAAGAGATCGGGCTCCTCCCCGAGCTCGGCGAGCGTGCGGGCGAGATCGGGCTGCCGGAAGCAGTCGCCCCGCGTCGGGAAGACGCCCCCCGGCACGAAGACGCGCCGCCACTCGGCGTCGTCGATCACCTCGACGCGCTCGCGAATGGCCTGGCAGACGATGTCGGAGATCGGAAAGCCCTCGCGCGCGTAGTGGATGGCCGGCGCGAGCAGGCTCGGGAGCGGACGCGTCCCGAAGCGCTCGAGCAGCATGCGCC
>JACOVB010000125.1 GCA_016177555.1 Candidatus Rokuibacteriota bacterium | reverse complement strand
GCCCACTTCCGCGTGATGTTCGGGCGCGAGATCGCTGACAAGTCCGCGCACCCCGACCTCCTCGACGCGGCCGCCGTGACCTTCGGCCTGCTCGTCGAGGGCCTCGCAGGCTGCCAGCGGGCCGGGCTCGCGCGCGAGGGCGACCCCGCGGAGCTGGCGATCTCGGCCTGGGCCGCCGTGCACGGGTTGTCAGCCCTGCTGCTCGACGGTCAGCTGGGGCCCTGGGACCAGGAGCGGGTGGAGCAGCTCGCCCACGGCGTCACCGCCAGCCTCTTCCTGGGCCTCGGCCCCCAGCGCGCGTGAGCCTGCGCGGCCGGCATGCTACACTCGCCGCCACCTGTTGACTCCTCTACCCGCCGGGGACGAGCCGCGAGGACCTGCTGATCCGGTTCTGCCCGGTCGCCGAAGGCGGGCGCCTCATCGAGATGGGGGCCGCGGGGATCGCGGTCACCGACCATTGACTCAGTCGGAGGGACATGGATGATCCAGCGCTATCGCGTCCTGGCCATCGCCGCAGTCGTCGGGCTCCTCGGGATCGCTCACCCCGCGTGGGCGGGCCCCCCGGCGGACCAGCTCCAGGTGCAGGTGAACCGGGTCCTCAAGATCCTGGAAGATCCCGAGCTCAAGAAGCCGAGCAGGATCCGGGACCGCCGGACGGCCATTCGCCAGGTCGCCAACGACATCTTCGACTTCACCGAGATCACGCGGCGGAGCCTCGGCAGGCACTGGCAGGCCCGGACGCCTCAGGAGCAGGAGGAGTTCGTGGGCCTCTTCGGGGGGCTGCTCGAGCAGTCGTACATCTCGAAGATCGAGACGTACTCGGGGGAGAAGATCGCCTTCCTGGGGGACTCCACGGACGGCGACGTGGCGGTCGTGCGCACCCGTGTCATCAGCAAGCAGGGGACCGAGATCCCCATCGACTACCGGATGCGCGGCGCCAATGGCCGGTGGCTCGCCTACGACGTCTCCATCGAGGGCATCAGCCTGATCGGCAACTACCGCACGCAGTTCGACCGGGTCATCCAGAAATCGTCCTACCAGGAGCTGGCAAAGGCGCTCAGGGCCAAGCAAGACGAGCGTCTCGCGGCGGATGGAGGGAGGCGGGATCGCCGCCCGGACCCCCCCGCTGTCGAGGCCGCGGACGCGGCCCGGTCCCGCCGGACCCAGTCTCCGTAGCCCCGGCCCTCATCCTGATCCTCTCCCCCTGCGGGGGCGAGGGCAGGGTGAGGGGGGACTCAGCTCACGCTGACGAGGAGGTCGGGCGAGAGGTCCTTGACTCTCGTCTGGCCGCAAAGGGCCAGCGAGGTCCGCAGCTCGGTGCGAAGGATGTCAAGGGCACAGGCCACTCCGTCGGCGCCATCGGCGCCGAGCCCCCACAGCACGGTCCGCCCGATCGCGACGACATCAGCGCCGCGCGCCAAGGCCTTGATCACATCGGTGCCGCGCGAGAAGCCGCCGTCCACCACGATGCTCGCGCGCCCGGCCACGGCCTCGACGACGGCGGGCAGGGCATCGATGGTCGCCTGGGTCTGATCCAGCTGGCGTCCGCCGTGATTGGACACCCAGATCAGCCCGACCCCGGCCTCGACGGCCCGCCTGGCATCCCCGGCAGTCATGATCCCCTTCAGCCCGATGGGGAGCCGGGTCGTCTTCTTGAGCCACGCCACGTCGTCCCAGGTGAGGCGCGCCTGGTACTCCGAATCCGGCCCGCGCGGATTCGGCGCCGTCGACATGGCCGCGCGAGGGTCCCAGCGCGCGAGGATGTCGCGCTCGCGGCGCCCGTAGACCTGCACGTCCACCGTCAGGCAGACGGCGAGGTAGCCGGAGGCTTCCACCCGCGCCAGCAGATCGGCGACCCATGCCCGGTCGCCGTGGTGGTAGAGCTGGAACATCCTGGGCGCCGTGCTGGCCGCCGCCACGTCCTCCACCGGCCAGCCGGTGGCGCCGGAGAGGAAGAGGAGCGTGTCGGCCCGGGAGGCGCCGCGCGCCATCTCCACATCGCCGTCTGGGTGGAACATCACGAGCCCGCCCATGGGCGCCACGGCCACGGGCCAGGACAAGGGGACGCCGAGGAGCGTCGTCTCGAGGTCGATCTCGCGCACGTCCACGAGGATGTGCTGGCGTATGGCCACGCGGGAGAGCGCCCGCCGGTTGCGCCGGAGCGTGGTCTCGGTCTCGGCGCCCCCCGCGCCGAAGTTGAACACCTCGCGGGGAAGGCGGCGCCGGGCAGCCTGTCGGATCTCGGGGAGGGTGACGAATGTGGTAGTCATGCCCGTTACCATAGGGCTTCCGGCGCCGCGAGGCAACGGGCTTCGCGGGTCGGGACTGCTGGCCAAGGCGGGGAGGCCGTGCTATGACTGCCCATTCTGGGGCTCGGGATCCAGCCGCCCATCCCGTCCTGGGGCGCCATGCTCGGCGAGGGGTGCGTCTACATGTTCACCCACTGGTGGCTCGCGGCCTTCCCGGGGGCGGCGATCTTCGTCACCACGCTCGGCATCAATCTCTTCGGTGACGGCCTCCGCGACCTGCTGGATCCCCACCGCGTGCTGACGGCCGCGGGGGCGCGCACCGAGTGACAGCTCAGGGAGGGATCATGGTGAGAGATACGATCCGGTTCATCGGGCCCGGCGGCATGGGCAAGCCAAGGGCTGCTCCTGTCCTGGCTGATCCTGGACGACCGACTCCAGCCGCTACAGCTCGCGGGGGGGTTGCTGGCCGTCGCGGGAGTCGTGGTCTGCCAGGGCCCGAAGGGCGAGGCCTCGTGCGCGAGGCCGCCCGGGCCCTGCTGGCTCGCGCTCTCCCCGGCCGCCGTTGGCGTACCGGGGGAGCGCAAGGACCGCCTACTGGGGGGGGTACCTGAAGGGGGCCCAGCCGGTGCCCTGGACCGGTGGGGGCGTGTAGGTCGCCCGCTCGGCGTCGCCGCCTCTTGAGGACCCCGAAGGTTGGATTGCCGGGCTCGGCGTCGTCGGGGCCGCCTTCTTCGGGGCGGGCGCCTTCTTGGCCGCGGGCTGCTTTGCCACCGCCTTCTTCGCCGCCTTCTTCACTGCCTTGACCGCTTTCTTCTTTTTCATGGAACAGAATCTACAGCAAGAGCCGGTGGCCGGTCAACGCGCAGCCCGCGGTACCGCCTTCTGCTCAGGCCGGCCGGCGGCCCACCAGGCTGAGCCCCTTTACCGTGAGCACCACCTCGCCGTGCTGGTTCCGTAGCTCCATCAGCGAGCGGACCATGCCCCGGTCCGGCTTGCTCCGGGAGGGGATGCTCTCGATCACGGTCATGCGT
>JACOVB010000122.1 GCA_016177555.1 Candidatus Rokuibacteriota bacterium | reverse complement strand
GGTCGGCCGACAGCGCTCTCGCGCTTGGCGGCACCCGGCTGGACGGGGGCCATCGCACCAGGCGCCTCAGCAGGCTTTTGCGGAGGCGTGGCGACGCCGGGTGGTGCCGGTGGCTGCGGTCGGCCGACAGCGCTCTCGCGCTTGGCGGCACCCGGCTGGACGGGGGCCATCGCACCAGGCGTCTCAGCAGGCTTTTGCGGGGGCGTCGCGACGCCGGGTGGTGCCGGTGGCTGCGGCTGTCCGATAGCCTTGCCGCGCTTGGCGGCGTCCGGCTGGCCGGGGGCCATCGCCCCTGGTGCGTCAGCGGCGCGTGCAGCCGGGGTCTCCTTCTTGGGCGCTCGCACGAGCCGCGGCGCCGCAATTGGCACCATCGCGGCCCCGGTGGTCGCGAGCCCCTCGGCCTTCAGGGCCGGCGTGAAGTCGCGCGGCGGGCGCGTGGCCACGACCGACCGGCCAATCATCGTCTCCGGCGGTTTGATCGCGGTGCCGCTGCTCGGCGCTAGGCTGGCGGCGACGGGCTTGACGGCGAGTGCCCCGCGCACCGGCGTGAGCTGCTGAGCGTCCGCATGGCTGAGCCGAGTCGGCCTGAGATCGGCGCGGCCGAAGCGGTCGGCGGGAACGGCGACCACAGCCGAGCTCGGTCCGGCCACATTTCGGTACACCGTGATGTTCCGCACGTTGACGACCGTGGTGTTGTTGATGACGACGTTGTTGACGACGCGCGGCCCGCCCCAGCCGTCCCACGACGGGCGGCTGATGTAGCCCCTGCGGCCCCACCACGGGATGATGGGCTCGCCCCAGCCGAGCGGCGCCCAGGCGAGGGGAAGCCCGACGCTCAGGCGCACGCCGCCGCCGAGGAAGACCACGAGGGCCGGGGCGTAGACCGGCCGCACGACGATGGGCCCAGGCGCCCAGCCCCAGAAGCCGCTGACGTGGACCCAGCGGCCGTAGTGATACGGCGCCCAGCCCCATGGCTCGTTGTCGAGCCAGGTCCAGCCGTAGCGCGGGTCCCAGATCCATCGCCCGGTGCTGTAGGGCACCCAGCCTGACGCGACCGCGGTCGGCACCCACACGGACCCGTAGCTCTCGACCACCCGCCAGCTTCCGTGGCGGTCGAGCTCCTCGGTCCCATAGACGTCCCGCGGGACGTAGCGTGCGCTCGGCGAGGTGACGAGCGAGTCGGTGCGCTCGTAATTCCAGCGCTCCCACTCGGTGAGCTCGGGCGCCCCGCCCGTGTCCACGCGGGGGGTGTCCGTGCCCGTGACCACCACCTGCTGGTTTGCCGCGACCGGGGTGGCGGTACCGCCCACCGGCGTCATCGTGGCCCTGCCGCCCCGGCGGATCCGGAACGCGGTGGAGTCCTGAGTCACGTCCACGTGGTAGTAGCCCGTGCGCTCGATGGTGAACGCCGCGTTCGGCGTGTCGAGCTCGATCGTCTGCCCGGGCGCGAGCTCGCGCAGGTCGAGCCCGGCATGCCCCGCCGTCACGCTGAATTGCACGAAGTCGGGCTCCTGGTTGTCGAGGCCGAGCTGGGTCCCTTCCGCGGCACGGACGAAGGCGCGCGCTCCGATCTGTACCTCCACGTTGCCGGTGGGGCCCGTGTAGAGAGAGTCGCCCGGAGCCAGTGGCGTATTCACTCTCGCCGGCGTCCACTCCGAGGCCCCCGGGCGCCAGAAGGAGACGTCGCCGTTGATGTAGCTGATGCGGGCGGGCGTCGCCTCCCTCGCTCGCGTCTGATAGCCCTGCTGGGGCTGGCCGGCCACGGGGGCCGGAGGCGGTGGCGGCGGGCCCTGCGCCCAGAGCGTGGGCGTCCCGGCCAGGAGCATACCTGTCGTCAGCAGCGTTGCGAGGATCCGTTTCGCGATCATAGGGACTCCAATCCGCGCCACCAAGTACAAAGGGGTGGGCGTAAGTATGACGAAGGTGCTGGGCCAGGCATTCGGTTCGTGCCCCCGGAAGCCTCAGCGCTCCAGCCTGAAGCGGATGGGCGGTGCCGTCGACCGCGGTTCGACGACGGCCCCCCCGGCGGTTCGAGTCTCCCGGGTCATCATCGTCTCCACCTCCGTCTGGAACGGTGAGGTGACCACGATGTGAGCTGTTGTCAGCCCCGTCCTTCGCGCCGTCAGGGTCTCTGTCCGGGTCCCGGGAGCGCGCGCGCCTCCCGGCCCCGCAACCGCTCCATGAGCTGAGGGAAGGAGGAGGTCCGGATGATGGAGTTGAGATGACGCAGCGAGAGTCCGTGAAGCCGGGGCGAGAACGAAGCGAGCGAAGGCACCTGAGGCATCGTTGCACTCCTCACACGGGCGTGGTGTCCGCCGGCTTGACGACCTTCTGGATCGCCGCGAGCAAGGCGGACTGGTCGAACGGCTTGGCCAGGTATGCCGCGACTCCGGCGCGCTGGACGCGCTCGCGCGTCGAGGCATCGTCATGCGCGGTGATGAAGACCGGCAGCACCACGAGCCACCGGAGTCCTCGGTATGTCGACATGACTGCCTCCTCGCCGGCGTCGGTTCCTGGGACCCGAGACTGACGACTCGGTCCGCCGGTGGGCTTTTCGCCGCTTACCGCTGCCTGATCAGCGAGCGTCGAACGGGTTACCGGCCTGGAGCCGACGTGCCTGATGTTCCGGGCGCCGAAGCCGTTCGAGCGCCTCGGCCAGCGTGTTGGCCTCGTCGATGAGCAAGCGTTGTGTCGCCGCGCTCGTGTCCGGCGCCTCGCCCACTCGACTCGGATCCATCTGATCCGCCGGCGGGGAATGGTCCTCGAGGGCGCCGGGGAACTCCTCGAACACCAGTCCTCCACCCATGCCGCGGATCCGGTTCACCGCGTCGCTCAGCTCCCCGCGCAGCCGCTCGGCGATGCTTCCCATTGCCGTCTCCGCCCATGCGTCGCTCATCGCGGGGTCCTCCTGGCCACTATCTTCGCCCTCACACTAGCAGCCTGACCGGAGGGCCGCCTATTGGACCTTGGTCCAACGAGGGCGGGCCGGGCCGCGGGTCCGCGCCCTTCACGGCCTACGCGGTAGAGGATCGCCCGGCCCGACAGTCCTGGAGCCGCTGGTCGACGACGTCCCAGGCGACGACGCTCCACCAGGCACCGAGGTAGTCCGGGCGTCGGTTCCTGTACTTCAGGTAGTACGCGTGCTCCCAGACATCGCAGCAGAGGAGTCCGGGCTTGCCGTGCAACAGCACGGTCTCCTGGTTGGGCAGCGACAGGATCTCGATCCGCTCCGTCGATGGGTTCATGACGAGGAAGGCCCATCCCGAGCCGAAGTGCTTCGCCGCCGCGTCGGTGAAGAGGGACTGAAAGCGCTCGAACGAGCCGGAGTCTTTCGTGATGGCGTCGGCGATCGCGCCTCTCGGCGAACCGCCTCCGGTCGGCCCGAGGACCGTCCAGAAGAACTGATGATTGACGTGGCCGCCACCGTGGTTTCGAACGGCTGTCCGGATCGCCTCCGGCACCCGGTCGAGCCGACGGAGCAGGTCCTCGATCGGGAGATCGGCGAGGTGCGGGTACGGCTCGATCGCCTTGTTCAGGGCGTCGACGTACGTCTGGTGATGCGTGTCGTGATGGAGCTCCATCGTCTCGGCATCGATGTAGGGCTCGAGGGCATCGTAGGAGAATCGCAACGGCGGAAGCGTGTACGCCATGTCAGAGCCTCCTTGATGCGGTGGTTTCGCGGCGGACCATGGCGTCCCCGTCTGGCCCTCGAACTCCACGACGATCTTGCCCTTGGCAGTCAGCCAGTCCCGAACCTTGGCCCAGGTGCTCGGCTCCCGTTCCTCCCACGCGCGCACTGCCCCGGCCGGGACCACGATGTACCCCAGATCGGTGCCGGATGCGGCCTCGACGATTCTCGCGAGGTCGGTCCGTGATCCTCGGAGATGGGCGAGCAGGTCTTCCATGCGATCTCGACCTCCGTGACGTCATTGATTGAATGAGGAGGGCGCCCGCAGGCGCCTGCGTCAGACCCCGCGCCACCGGGACGACGGGACGGCGAGGAACGACCCGGCCTTCACCGTCGGTCACTCTAGGGCACGCGATCCCGCCCGCCTATGGGACCTTGGTCCAATACGATGGCAGGAGGCGGCCTCTCGCGCGGCGACGGGTCACGGGCCGGCATCGCATCGGACGAGGGGGTCGGGCTGGGCGTGATGCGGCGGGCGGGAGGGGACGTCCCGCGCGAGGTTGCTCCGGAGCGCCAGCTGCACCGCCGACACGGGCTGCCCCGGCGCACCGACGAGCCGTTCGCCCGGGAGGTCGGCGAAGAGCGAATCTTGCAGGTCTCCCACGGTGACCCCCAGAAAGGCCGCCACCGTGGACAGGACCGTGAGTTGAGGGGCCGGTGCCCGGGCCGCCTTCACGAGGCGGGGAAGATCAGCATCCTGGAGGATCGGTGGCGTTCCAGCAGGGACTGCAGCGCGCGGCGCTTGGCGCGCGTGAATGCCAGAAGCCGTCGTATCTGGCGCCGCGCCGCCAGGGCGCGACGGCCCTCGGGGGTGAATGATGAGCCCGTCATGACGGGACACCTCGGGTCCCTCCGCCAGGGTTCCCAAGGGGGACCGACGCTGCTGGGTGAGCCGTGGCTGACGGGGCGCTGGCGCTCCGCTACTTCCTCGTCCGCCGGCGCGACTTCTTCACGCGGCGGCGAGCCTTCGGCGCCCGCGACGCGGTCTCTTTCCTGCGTCGAGCGAGGAGCGTCTTGACCTGGCGCTTCCCCACCTTCCGGAGTGCCACGAGGGCTGCCCGGTTCTGCCCCTTGGGAGTCGATTCTCCCGTCTCCCAATGCGCCACGGCCGGCGCGCTCACCCCCACCAGGCGCGCCAGAGCCATCTGGCTCAGCCCCAGGCGCTTCCTCAGGCTCTGGATGAGTCGGGGCGACAGCCGGGCGGCCTTCGCTGCCTCCTCCGGCACCGGCGGGATAAGTGGTGCAGCCTCCATCATTCGCTCCCAGCCCACGGCCAGCCGACGCAGAGTCGTCAGCGTGCCGTGGAGCTGCGCCACCTTCCGCCGGAGCCGAAAGACCTCTCGCCGGAGCGGCACGACCACCGGGCGCACTTGCCGTCGGGCACCCCGGGCGATTGCTTCCCTGATCGCGGTCTCGATCTTGGCCACGCGGTGTTCTCCTCTTCACCCATGGATCGTGGGAACGA
Organism: Candidatus Rokuibacteriota bacterium; assembly: GCA_016177555.1. The sequence goes on along the minus strand of JACOVB010000122.1, from coordinate 3,358 downwards.
CGAAAGGGGCATGACGGAGCCCGTCACCCCTTCGCGCTGCATGCGTGCGGGCTCGATTGTACAACGTGACCGGCGGTGGGGTTCGAGTTCCTCGTGCCGAGGCCGTGTCGGATGAGTCGTTCTCCACGAGGCCGGAGCCAGAATTCTGGGGTACGGCAGGGGCCGTGATGGCCTTTGACAGGGGTCCTCACCCCGCCACTCCTTCCTTGACTGCGCTGAGCCTGCCGGCGCAGGATCTACGCAATGGGTCTGACGTGTCGCCACGGGCAGTACCTGTAAATGTCCCTGCTGATCGCCCAGCCGCGGCAGCAGCTGACATTTGGGAACGGCAACGCCTTCCAGCGCGAGCTGCGGCGGCGGGTCGGGGAGTATTTCCGAGCCACGGGCCGCCGGCCGCGCGACTGCTGGCAAATGTACCTGAAGACGGCCATCCTCCTTGCCGATTTCGCCGTGCTGTATGCGCTGCTGGTCTTCGTGGCTCAGACGTGGTGGCAGGGTCTCCTCCTGGCTGTGCCGCTCGGCCTCTCGGCGGCCGGAATTGGCTTCAATATCCAGCACGACGGCGGCCATCACGCCTATTCGAATCACGTGTGGGTCAACAAGCTGATGGCGATGACCCTGGAGTTGATCGGGGGAAGCTCGTATCTCTGGCACTGGAAGCACGTCGTCCTGCATCACACGTACGTCAATATCACGGGCCACGACACCGACATCGATCTCGGTCTCCTCGCCCGGCTGACCCCGCATCAACGGCGGCTCCCGTATCACCGATGGCAGCATCTGTACCTCTGGCCGCTCTACGGATTGCTGGCCATCAAGTGGCAGCTCGTGGATGACTTCCAGAAGCTCATCAGCGGTCGGATCAGCAGCCAGCCGTTCCCCCGCCCCACGGGCCGGGACCGGGCGATCTTCATCGCCGGCAAAGCGATCTTCTTCGCCGTGGCCTTCGGGATCCCGCTGCTGTTCCACTCCATCGGGGTCGTCCTGCTCTACTACGGGATCACCGGGCTCGTGGCGGGTATGGCCCTGAGTGTGGTGTTTCAGGTCGCACATTGCGTCGAAGAAGCGGAGTTTCCGCTGCCCCGGGAGGAGACCGGGTGTATCGAGCACGCGTGGGCCATCCATCAGGCGGAGACCACCGTGGACTTCGCCCGGCGGAGCCGAGTTGTCACGTGGCTCATCGGTGGCCTGAACTTCCAGATCGAGCACCATCTCTTCCCCCGCATCTGCCACGTCAATTACCCGGCGATCTCGAAACTCGTGGAAGAGACCTGTCGAGAGTTCGGGATCACGTACACGGAGCACAGGTCGTTTCCGGCAGGTCTGGCGTCACACTTCCGGTGGTTGCGGCGGATGGGGATGCCGGACATGCGCACGTGAGACATCGGGTGCACGACTGGCGAGGGGAGGTCGTGCCGCGCACCCGGCGAGAGGAGTGGTCCGATATCATCCTCGGGAAGCGCGGAAAGTAAGTTGTGCCGGCAGGACCGCTGTGATAGCGTTCTTTTTCACATGGGGGTCTTGGAGCCTTCCCCCTGGCGTACTCTCGGCATGCTCGCGACCGTGGGGATCACCTTCGTGGTCTCCACTGCGGGAGCCACGGTGGGAGGGTACTTTCTCGATCGGTGGCTCGGGACAAGCCCGTGGCTCACGCTGATCGGCATGGGTGTGGGAATCGCCGCTGGGTTCCGCGATCTCTTCCGTTCGATCAAGCAGGCTGAAAAGCAGGAGCGCGATGGACCGTGATGTGGTGACGCGCGTGAGCCGCACGGCGCTCGGTATCTCCGTGCTGGCGGCCGCGGGCGGGGGGCTTGTCGCGGGGTTTCCCGGCGCGCTCGGGGTCCTCGCCGGCGCCCTCATCTCCGTCGCCAGCTTTCGCTGGCTGGCGTGGGGCGCCGAGCGCGCGGGGGCCCTGTTCGCTGGCGGACGCGCCCACCCGCTCTGGGTCCTGGGCCTCGGCCTGCGCTACCTCGTCCTGTTCGGGCTCATCGTCTTGCTGCTCCGGGCCGGGCTCCATCCCGTGGCCCTCATGGCGGGCCTCGCGGTGCTCCCGCCGATCCTGATCGCTCACGGCTGGCACAGCGCCCGGGCGGCTCTCTAGCCCGATGTTGAAAAACCCGCAGGCCGCTCAAACAGGTCCAGATGCGAGGCGGCGCCCGACGGCCGCACGCGAGGCGTACTCCGCTTGGCGAGCTGAGCCGGAGGCGAGGCGAGCATATCCGGAGATCCGGCGAGCGCAAGCGAGCCACGTTGAGCGTGCGGCCGAGGGCGCCAACGAAGCAGATGGGCCGTTTTCACCGGCCTGCTAGAGGACTCCATGGAAGCCATCGAGCATCCCCCGCTCGTGCACATCGCCGGCATCCCCGATCACGTGCTCTACACCTGGCTCGTGATGGCCGTGCTCATCTCCGTCTCGTTCGTGGCGTCCCGGAACGTGCAGCTCGTGCCTCGCGGGACGCAGAACTTCATGGAAGTGGTGCTGGACCAGTTCCTGGCCCTGCTGGACGACGTGATCGGGCACGAGGGTCGCCGCTACCTGCCGTGGATCGCCACCCTCGGGCTCTTCATCCTGGTGTCCAACCTGATGGGGCTCGTGCCGGGGCTGATGGCCCCCACGGGCAACCTGAACACCACCGCGGCCTGCGCGATCACCGTGTTCATCCTGTACCACTCGATCGGCATCCGGAAACAGGGATTCCTGGCCTACCTCAAGCACTTCGCCGGCCCGGTCCCCCTGCTGGCGCCGCTCATGTTCCCCATCGAGCTGGTGAGCCACTTCGCGCGCCCGCTCTCGCTCGCGCTCCGGCTCTTCGGGAACATGTTCGGGGGGCACATCCTGCTCGCGATCATCTTCCTCCTGACCGGCTTCGACGGACTCATCGGCTGGGCGCTGACGGGCCAGCTGATGGGGCTCCTGGTCGGCACCCCGGCCGGCGTGCTCATGATCGCGTTCACCACGGGCTTCTTGCTGCCGCTCAAGATCCTGGTCGCGTTCCTGCAGGCCTTCATCTTCTGCATGCTGTCGATGCTGTACATCGCCGGCGCGGTCGAAGAAGCCGAGCACCATTAGTCGTTCCAAACCCCACCCAAGGAGGCGAAAGTCGTGCGACGCTCATTGATGCTGACGCTGATCATGTGGACCGTTCTCTCCGTTCCAGGGCTGGCCGTCGCGGCCGAGGGAGCTGCCCCGGCGACGGGTGGCTGGGTGGGCCCCTTCTCGGTGCTCGCGGCCGGCCTGGGCATGGCCCTCGCCTCCGGCCTCTGCGCTCTGGGCCAGGGCCGGGCGGCCGCCGCCGCCGTGGATGCCATGGCCCGCCAGCCCGGGGCCGCCGCGCGCATCCAGACCGCGATGATCATC
>JACOVB010000143.1 GCA_016177555.1 Candidatus Rokuibacteriota bacterium | reverse complement strand
GGCTTCTACTCGTCGCTCCATCACGACCTGACCCACGGGAAACGGCTCGAGCTGGAGACGCTCCAGGGGCACGCGGTGCGGCTGGGCGAACGGTACGGCGTGCCCACGCCGACGCTGTTCGCCGTCTACGCGGCGCTCCGCCCCTATCTCGACGGCCCCCCCGCGCTCCCCGCGTAGCGGCCGTCGGGGCGAGGTGGCATCCACTCCTCACCCACGATACCCCACGGGGTCCGGAGCGGACACCGCCCCGGCTCTCGGGCTGGTGGACGGTGAAGCCACCGGTGAGGCGCGCGACGCGGGCGATATACTGAGGGGCGTGTCTCCCGCGCGCCGGCTCCTTCGCTATCTGTTCCGCTACCGCGCCCGCTATGGAGCGGGGGCCGCCTGCCTCGTGTTCGCCACGGCCTTCTCCCTCGGGATCCCGTGGACCGTGAAGGCGGCCGTGGATGTGCTGCAAGGCGGCGGGAACCCCCGGGCCGTCGCCGTCCACGCGGCGATCATCGTCCTGCTGGCGGCGGCCCACGGAGCGGCGAGGCTCGGCTCGCGCTTCACCATGATCGGTGCCGGGCAGTGGGTCGAGCATGACATCCGCCGCGACCTCTACGCGCGCCTGCTGCGGCTCCCGCCGACCTTCTATCACGCCCACCGCACGGGGGACCTCATGTCGCGGGCGTCGAGCGACATCTCGGCCGTGCGCACCCTCGCGGGCTTCGGGACCACGATGCTGACGTCCACGTCGCTGGCCTTCGCGGGAACGCTGTTCGCCATGTGGAGCATCGATCCGTGGCTCACGCTGTACGCGATGGCGCCGTCTCCGTGGCTCATCGTGGCCGCGCGACGGTTCAGCCGCACCGTGGAACGGCAGTCCACGGCGGTCCAGGAGCAGCTCGGGTTGCTCTCGGCCAAGGTCCAGGAGAATCTCACGGGCATGGCGGTGGTGCGCGCCTATACCATGGAAGCGCGGGAGGTCGAGTCCTTCGGCCGCCTCAACCGCGAGTACCTGGCCCGGAGTGTCCGCCTCGCGCGCACGCAGGCGGGCTTCTGGCCACTCATGGGGCTCATCTCGGGGATCGGCACGCTCGTCATCCTCTGGCTGGGCGGCAAGGCCGTGGTGGATGGCCGCATCACGCTCGGGGCCTTCGTGGCGTTCAACGGCTACCTCGCCTACCTGGCGTGGCCGACGGTGGCGCTGGGGTGGACGCTCGGCAACCTGCAACGGGGGCTCAGCGCGATGCAGCGGATCGCGGAGGTTCTGGACGCGCGCGTGGAGAGCGAGCCCGACGGTGCCGGGGAGGTGGCCCCGGCGCTCAGGGGGCGCATCGAGCTCAGGGGTCTCTCCTTCGCCTACGAAGGACGGGAGCCCGCCCTCGTGGACGTGAGCTTCACCGTGGCGGACGGTGCCTTCGCCGTGGTGGTGGGACCCACGGGCAGCGGCAAGTCCACGCTGGGGGCTCTCGTCTGCCGCCTCTTCGAGCCACCGCGCGGAACGCTCTTCGTCGGAGGCGTGGACGTGCGTGACCTGCCACTGCACACGCTGCGCCGGGCGGTGGGCTACGTGCCGCAGGAGGCCTTCCTCTTCTCGCGCTCGCTCAGGGACAACCTCCTGCTGGGCGACGGCGGGGCCGGCCACGATCGCCTCTCGGCCGCGGCATCCGCCGCCGGGCTCGCTGCCGAGGTGGAGGGGTTCCCGGAAGGGTGGGACACGGTGGTCGGGGAGCGCGGGCTCACGCTGTCAGGCGGCCAGCGCCAGCGGGCAGCGCTGGCGCGCGCGCTCGTGGGGGAGCCGGCCTTCCTCATCCTCGACGACGTCTTCGCCTCAGTGGACCCGGGGAAGGAGTGGGAGATCCTGCAGGCGCTGCGGGCCGCCCGACAGGGGCGCACGACCCTCCTGATGACGCACCGGCTGCTGGCCGCGGAGGAGGCGGATCTCGTGGTGGTGCTCGACGCGGGGCGTGTCGTCGAGCAGGGCCGGCACGCCGACCTGGTGGCAGCGGGCGGGGCCTATGCGCGACTCTGGCGGATCCAGCAGCTGGAGGCCGAGCTTGAGCGAGACTGAGCACGACCACGAGGTGCTCGGCCGGGCCT
>JACOVB010000142.1 GCA_016177555.1 Candidatus Rokuibacteriota bacterium | reverse complement strand
TTCTCCGTCCTGTCCTCCTACTACATCCTGCGGCCCATCCGCGACCAGGTGGGCGTCGCCGGGGGCGTCCACAACCTGCAATGGCTGTTCACCGGCACCCTGGTGGCCATGCTGCTGCTGAACCTGCCCTTCGCGTACCTCGTCAAGCGGCTGCCGCGCCGCCGCTTCATCGCCATCACGTACCACTTCTTCGCGGCCAACATCCTCGTGTTCGGCGCGCTCTTCCATGCCGCCGACGGCGCCCAGGGCGTCTGGGTCGGGCGGGTCTTCTTCATCTGGGCCTCGGCCTTCAACCTGTTCGTCGTCTCGACGTTCTGGCAGCTGAACGTAGACGTGTTCAGCCCCGAGCAGGGCAAGCGGCTGTTCGGCCTGATCTCCGCGGGCGCGACGCTCGGAGCCATCGTCGGCTCGGGCGTGACGGCGGCCCTGGCGCGGCACGTGGCGCCCACGGTCCTCCTGCTCGGGTCGGCGGCTCTGCTCGAGGTCGCCGTGTTGAGCGCCAGCCGCGTGTCCCGCGTGTCGGGGACGCTCGCCCGGCAGCCGCGCGCGGAGGCCGACGAGGCGCCCATCGGCGGCGGCGTCCTGGCCGGGATCACCCACGTCGCGCGCTCGCCGTATCTCTTCAACGTAGGCGGCTTCCTGCTGCTCTTCTCGATCACCTCGACCTTCCTGTATTTCCAGCAGGCTGCGCTCGTGAGCGGGGCTTTTCGCGATCGCGCGGCGCAGACCGCGTTCTTCGCCACGGTCGATCTCATCGTGAACGTGCTGACGCTCGTCGTCCAGCTCTTCCTGACCGGACGCATCGTCGTGCTCCTGGGCGTGGCCCTCACGCTCGGCGTGCTGCCGGCGCTGACCATCGCCGGCTTCGCCGCCATCGCCCTGGCGCCGACGGTCGTGGCGGTGGCGGTCGTCCAGGTCCTGCGCCGCGCCGCCGACTACGCGATCGCGCGCCCGGCTCGCGAGCTCCTCTACACCGTCGCCTCGCGGGAGGACCGCTACAAGGCGAAGAGCTTCATCGACACCGTGGTCTATCGCACGGGCGATCAGCTCGGCGCGTGGTCGGTCGCGCTGCTCCGTGCCGTCGGGCTGGGGCTCGCGCAGGTGTCGGTCGCGGCGATCCCGCTGGCGGCCCTCTGGCTGGCCAACGCGCTGTGGCTGGGCCGCAGGCAGGAACGGCTTGCGGCGCGGCGCGCGGCCTCCCCCTGAATTTCCCCTTTTCTTCGCTCCCCGAAGTGTGGAGTATGGGAGCCGTGTCGGGCCCGCCTCACCGGGCGCGGCCGCCGATTCCCCCCGCCACGGAGGCTTGGCATGGAATTCGAGTACTCGAAGCGGACCAAGGAGTACCTGGAGCAGGTCAAGGACTTCATGGACAAGCACGTCTACCCCAACGAGAAGACCTTCTCGGAGCAGGTGCGCTCCGGTCCCACGCGGTGGCAGGTGCCGCCCATCATGGAGGAGCTGAAGGCCAAGGCCCGGGAGCGGGGGCTGTGGAACCTGTTCCTGCCGGAGAGCGAGCGCGGCGCGGGGCTCACCAACCTCGAGTACGCGCCCCTGTGCGAGATCATGGGCCGCTCCCCCATCGCGCCCGAGGTGTTCAACTGCTCCGCCCCCGACACCGGGAACATGGAAGTGCTGGAGCGCTACGGCACTGCCGAGCAGAAGAAGCAGTGGCTCGAGCCGCTCCTCGAGGGCAAGATCCGCTCTGCGTTCGCCATGACCGAGCCCAAGGTCGCCTCCTCGGACGCGACCAACATCGAGGCGAGCATCGTCCGGGACGGCGACCACTACGTGATCAACGGCCACAAGTGGTGGACCTCGGGCATCGGCGACCCGCGCTGCAAGGTCCTCATCTTCATGGGCAAGACGGACCCCAGGAACCCCGACAAGTACAAGCAGCAGTCCCAGATCCTCGTTCCGCGGGATGCGCCGGGCGTCACGGTCATCCGCATGCTCACCGTGTTCGGCTACGACGACGCCCCCCACGGCCACGGCGAGGTGCTCTTCGAGAACGTGCGGGTGCCGGTGACGAACATGCTGCTGGGCGAGGGGCGCGGCTTCGAGATCGCCCAGGGGCGCCTGGGCCCGGGGCGCATCCACCACTGCATGCGCCAGATCGGCGTCGCCGAGCGAGCGCTGGAGCTCATGTGCAAGCGTGGCGTGTCGCGGGTGGCCTTCGGCAAGCGGCTGGCCGAGAGCGACATCACGCTGGAGCGCATCGCCCAGTCGCGGATCGAGATCGACCAGGCGCGTCTGCTGGTCCTCCACGCGGCCTACATGATGGACACGGTGGGCAACAAGGCGGCGAAGCAGGCGATCGCCGAGATCAAGGTCGCGGAGCCCAACATGACGCTGCAGGAGGAGGAGCGCGCCATGCAGCTCCACGGCGGCGGCGGCGTGAGCCAGGAGTTCCCGCTGGCCACCATGTGGGCCCACTCGCGCACGCTGCGCTTCGCGGACGGGCCGGATGAGGTGCACCGCCGGCAGATCGGCCGCCTCGAGCTCCGCAAGCACGTCTAGCTAGGGCTTGATGCCCGTGACGCTGTAGGCGGCCACGGGGCGGTGGAAGCCCTTGAGCACCAGGGGCTCCACCGCCTCGGCCTCGACGATCGCCTCGACCCCCGCGTAGACTCGCTGGTTGATCAAGATCTGCCCGCCCCGCGCCTCGCCGCAGAGCCGCGCGGCGAGGTTGGTGACGGTGCCGATGGCGCCGTAGTCCCACCGGCCCTCGTAGCCGAGGGCGCCGATGGTGGCGTACCGCTGGGCGATGCCGATGCCCAGGTGCAGGTCGTACCCCTGCTTGCGCCACTTCTCGACCATCGCGCCGATCTCCTCCCGGATGATCAGGGCCATGCGGATGGCGGGCTCGCCCGGATTGGGCACCGGCACGGGGTCGTTGAAGAAGACCATCATGCCGTCGCCGGTGAAGCGCTCCAGCGTGCCCTCGTGGGCGAGGATCAGGCGGCCGGCCGCGGCGTGGTAGTCGCGCAGCACCACCATGACCTCCTCGGGCTCCGAGGTTTCGGCAAAGGCCGTGAAGCCGCGGAGGTCGAGGAACACCACCGTGATCTCCCGACGGTGGCTCTTCAGCGGATCGCCCGCGCCCCCCGCGACGATGAGCTCGGCGAGCTGCGGGGAGAAGAAGCGCTTGAGCCGGCCCACGCGCTCGAGCTCCCCGACCTGCTCCGTCACGCGCTGCTCGAGCCTCTGGTTGAACGCGGCCAGCTCGGCGGCCTGGCTCGCGACGCGGGCGCTCTGCTCCCGGACCGTGTCGTGCAGGCTCTTGATGCGCAGCATGGACTTGACGCGCGCGACCATCGAGGCCTGGTCCACGGGCTTGGTGAGGTACTCGTCAGCTCCGGCGTCGAGCCCGGCCACGATGTCCTTGGAGTCCGCCTTGGCGGTGACCATGATGATCGGCATGAAGGGCAGCGAGAGGTCGGCCTTGAGCTGACGGCAGACCTCGACGCCATCCACCTTGGGCATCATGATGTCGAGCAGGATCAGGTCCGGGAGCTTCTCGCGGGCCACGGCCAGCGCCTGCTCCCCGTCGGCGGCCGTGACGATGTCGTAGCCCTGTCCCGTGAGCCGGGTCTGCAGGATGTCCACGTTCATGGGGTTGTCGTCGACCACCAGGATGAGCGGCGGGGTTCTCATGGCAGGGACTCGCGGATCGTGCCCAGCAGCGCGCGGGGCCTGAAGGGTTTGGTCACGTAGTCGTCACAGCCGGCCTCGCGGGCCTTGACGTCGTCGCCGCTGAGGGCGTACGCCGTCACGGCCTCTTCGCCCGTGACGGCCTCGATCACCTCGAAGCCGGTGCCCGAGAGCAGACCACGAAGGATGTGGCGGTTGTCCTCCACGTCGTCCGCCACGAGGATGCGCCGGCTCACGCCTGCGGCCTCCGGCGCTCCGCCGCCACCCCAACGACGCGCGTCCGGCGCTCGACACGCACGGGCACGGTGAAGGAGAAGGTGGAGCCCCGGCCAGGGGCGGACTCGACCCAGAGCCGCCCGCCGTGCAGCTCGACGATGCGCCTGGCGATGGCCAGCCCCAGCCCGGTGCCTCCTTTGGCTCTGGTGTTGGATCCGTCGACCTGCTGGAACTCCTCGAAGATCTTCTGCTGGTCCTCGGGGGCGATGCCGGGACCGGTGTCGGTCACCGAGACGCAGAAGGTGTCGTCGGCCACGCCGACGCGGACGGAGATACGGCCGGCCTCGGTGAACTTGATGGCGTTGCCGACCAGGTTCAGGAGGACCTGGGTGAGCCGCCGCTCGTCGCCCCGGCCGGCCGGAAGCTCAGGCGGCAGCGCCACCTCCAGCTCGAGCGTCTTCTCCTTCACCAGCGCCTCGACGGCCTGCGCGACGCCGCGGACGACGTCGGCCATCGAGTAGGCCGCCAGCCCCAGGAAGAGCTGCCCGGCCTCGATCTTCGAGAGGTCGAGCACGTCGTTGATGAGGCCAAGGAGGTGATGCCCGCTCCGGTCCACCCGCCCCAGCACGGCGCGGATCTTCTCCGGGGCCTCGCCGTAGGTGTTGTCCAGGATGAGCTCGGTGTAGCCGAGGATGGCGTTCATGGGCGTGCGAAGCTCGTGGCTCATGTTGGCGAGGAACTGGGACTTGGCCCGGCTCGCCACCTCCGCCGCCTCACGCGCCTCGCGGGCCGCGGTGAGGGCCTGCTCGAGGTGGGTGTTGGCCCGTCGCAGCTCCTCCGTGCGCTCGGCGACCAGCTCCTCGAGCCGGTCGGCCGCCTGCTTGCGCTCGGTGATGTCCATTGTGAGACCGCGGAGCTGCACGGCGCGGCCCACGCTGTCGCGCACCACGTGGACCATGTCGCGCAGCCACACCGCTCGCCCGTCGGCGGCAAGGGCGCGGTACTCGAACGCGTGGTCCTCGCCGACCAGCACCGCCGCCCGCACCCGGGCCACCACGGCGTCGCGGTCCTCCGGGTGGACGCGGCCCATCCAGAAGGCCCGGTCGGTGAGCCAGCGGTCCACCGGGTAGCCGAGCACCGCCTCGGCCCGCTCGCTGACGAAGGTGAAGCGGAGGGTGTCCGCCTGCGCCTCCCAGACGATGGCGTCCAGGCCCTGCACGAGATCGCGGAACCGCTCCTCGGAGGCCCGGCGCTCCTCGTGGAGACGCTCCTCCTGGGCCAGGTCCTCCACGATCATGAGGAGTCGGGCCGCGTCGTCAGTGGCGAGGCGGATCCCCGTGAGGGTGATGCGGACGGGCCGCGTCTCGCGACGCGACACGAGCTGGGCCACGAAGAGCATGTCGTGCAGCGGGACGCCGGTGCGCATGACCTCACGGGCGCGCTGTGCCAGGGTGTCCACGCGGAGGAGATCGTCGAGTGAGCCGCCCATGACCTCGTCGAGCGTCATGCCGAGGAGATCGAGGATGGCGCGATTGCCGGAGAGCACGCGCAGGTCGCGGGTCAGCAGCAGGAGCCCGGAGGGAATGCTGGCGAGGATCTTCTCCGCGTAGCCCTTGAGCGTGAGGATGGCGCGCTCCTGCGCGATCTGCGCCCTGAGCAGGAGCGTCCGCTGGTGCTGGCGCCAGAGGCCGATCAGGAGGGCGCCGAACGCGAGGATGAGAGAGGCGGCCGCCAGCCCCGCCAGCCGGCCAGCCTGGTAGAACTCGGCGAGCCCCTCGTCCTGGTCCATCTTGACCAGGAGCGTCCAGGGGGTGGACGCCAGTTGCCGCACCGCCGCGAAGCCGGAGACCATGCGGTAGTCCGCCACCTCACCGAAGGCGGTGCCGTTGGGGGGCGCCGCCCGGACCAGCGCCTCCACCGTCTGGACCGAGCGCTCCGTGGCCTGCCAGCCCGCCGACTCGTAGCGGAACGGCGAGAGGTAGGCGGTGGGGCCGCCGCCCAGCCGCACGAGGAGCGTCTCGCCGGTTCGCGTTCCCGCGGTGGCGCTTGTCACGAGCGGGAAGAGGGAGGTCCCGGCCGGCATGCGGAACACGACGACCCCGAGGATGGGCCGCGTGCCGGCGCCGCGCCGCGACGCGTGCACCGGGACGGCGATGCTCAGGGACGCGCGTTCCGGGCCTTCGCCCCCGATCGCCACTCGGAAGGTGCCGCTGCGGACGGCGGCCCCCGCGGCTGGGGCCTCGGGTCCCGGGGCCGCGGCGGACGAGTCGCGTGCCAGTGTGCGTCCCGCGGTGTCGAGCACGGCGATGGCTGAATAGCCGTAGGCCCTGGCGGTGCGGTCGAGCTGCGAGACGAGCTGCGCTTGCGTCTCGCCGCCTGCCTCCTGAGCCCCCAGCAGCGCCCGGATGGAAGGCGAGGTGGCCAGGAGCTCGGCGTCCGCGCGCCGGGTCGAAAGCCAGTCCGAGACGAGCCGGCCGCGGTCCTCGGCGAGGGTGGTCAGTCGCGTCCGGAGCTGGGCCACGGCGGCTCGCCGCTCGGTCTCGATGTGGTACCGCATGAAGCCGGCCACGACGGCGATTCCCAGGAGGAACGCGCCGACATAGACCCACCCTCGTCGGTCTGCGCGTGGGGGGTCCCCCGCGGGTGTCCCTCGCGGACTCGCTGTCATGCCGGCTGCGCCTCCGTCACGGCTCTCCCAGATACTCGCGGATCCTGGCGAGCAGCGCCCTGGGACTATAGGGCTTCGCCACGTAGGCGTCGCAGCCGGCCGCCAGCGCCTTGGCCTCCTCGCCGGAGAGCGCGTAGGAGGTGACGGCGATGATCGGGGTCTTGGCCAGCGCGGGGATCCCACGGATCCGGCCCGTCGCCTCGTAGCCGTCGATGCCCGGGAGCTGGATGTCCATCAGGATCAGGTCCGGCAGGTGCTCCCCGGCGAGCTGAACGGCCTCCTCGCCCGTCACGGCCTCGATCACCTCGAAGCCGGTGCCGTCGAGGAGGTCGTGGAGAATGCGCCGGTTCTCCTCGTGATCGTCCACGACCAGGATGCGCCGCCTCACGGCTCGCGCCTCCGCTGGTCCACCGCCACGGGGGAGGCGTGCTTCCGCCGATCGAGGCGGACGGGCACGGTGAAGGCGAAGGTGGAGCCCCGGCCGGGGGCGGACTCGACTCGGAGCCGCCCGCCATGCATCTCGGCGATGCGCCTGGCGATGGCGAGGCCGAGGCCGCTGCCGCCCTTCTGTCGCGTGCTGGAGCTGTCCCCCTGCTGGAACTCCTCGAAGATTCTTTCCTGGTCCGCGGGGGCGATGCCAGGCCCCGTGTCGGTGACGGCCACGCGGAAGATGCCATCCTCGACGGCGACGTCGATGGAGACCCGGCCGGCCTCGGTGAACTTGATGGCGTTCCCCACCAGGTTCAGGAGGACCTGGGTGAGCCGGCGCTCGTCGCCC
>JACOVB010000005.1 GCA_016177555.1 Candidatus Rokuibacteriota bacterium | reverse complement strand
GTAGCAGTAGGGGTACAGCGCCTCGAAGGTCTCGTACGTGGGATGGTCCAGGTCCATCTCGACGCCGTCGATGATGTCCTCGAGCGCGGAGCGAGGGATGGGGAAGGCGCGGATCGCCTGCTGGAGGCGCTGGGCTGCGGGGTGCTCGGGTCTGCCCTCGAAGACCCGGCCGATCTCCCCCCGCCAGTGCCGAAGCTCCTGCCGCTGGGCGGGTCGGTCCTGGCCCACGTCCACCGTGTCGTCCACGATGCGGCAGAAGGCGTAGACGGCAAAGATCGCCTCGCGCTGGGCGCGCGGCAGGAGGAGGAAGGCGTAGAAGAAGTTGGAGCGGCTCTTGCGGGTCAGACGGGAGACGAAGCGCTCGGCGTTCATGCCGCGCGGCTCCGAGCAGAAGGCCGCCGGACGAAGCCGCGCGACAGGAACCACTCCACGCCGTCCCGCAGGGCCTCCTCGACCGGCGTCTGGGGCAGCCCCAGCTCCTGGACGGCCCGGGCCGGGCTGAAGTACATGCGCTTGCGTGCCATGCGCACCGCCGTGAGGGACACCGAGGGCGGGGTGCCCGTCAGCCGGGCGACGCCCTCCATCCCGGCGGCCGCCAGCCACGCCACGGCGTAGGGAACGCGGAAGCGGGGCGCGGGGATTCCCGTGAGCCGAGCCAGCATGCGGAAGATCTCGAGCAGCGACACGTTCTGATGACCCAGCACGTAGCGTTCCCCGACGCGCCCCCGCTCGCCGGCGAGGATGTGGCCCCGGGCCACGTCACGGACATGGACGACGTTGAGTCCCGTGTCGAGAGAGGCCACCATCTTGCCCCTGAGGAAGTCGACGATCATCTTGCCCGTCGGGGTCGGCTTGACGTCCCACGGCCCCACCGGTGCCGAGGGGTTGACGATGATCACGGGCGCACCGCGCGCCGCGTACTCCCGGGCGACTTCCTCGGCCAGGAACTTCGACGCCTTGTAGGGGCCGACCATGTCCACGAGCGACACGGGTGTCCGCTCGTCGCCCGGAGTCCCGTCCTCCGGGATGCCCAGGGCCCCGACAGTCGAGGTGTAGACGATCCGCTCCACGCCGGCGGCCGCGGCCGCCTCCAGCACGTGGCGCGTGCCATCCACGTTGGCGCGGAAGAGCGCCGACGGGTCCGCCGCCCACAGACGGTAGTCGGCCGCCACGTGATAGACGCGCCGGGCGCCACGTACCGCTCGGACCAGCGAGTCGCGGTCCAGCAGGTCCCCCTCGACGATCTCGACCATGCAGCCCTCGAGAGCCCTGCGGTCACCCCCGGGCCGGGCGAGAACGCGCACCGTCTGCCCGTCCGCCAGGAGCGCGCGAACCAGGTTCGCGCCGACGAAGCCCGTGCCGCCCGTGACCAGGACGTCCATGCGCTCCCCGCCTAACCCGCGAGCGTGGCGAGCGCTCGGGCCACGGCCCCGAGCGCCAGCCGGCTGCCCCGTCGGAGCGCCACGGCGTGGGCGATGCTCCCCGGGTGGGTCCACGCCAAGGCGAGCGTCCGGCCCCCGTGGACACGCCCATCGGCCGTGACCAGCCGGCTCAGCGCTGGCGGCACGGCGTGTGCCGCATCGTCGCAGACAGCGCGCACCACGAGCGCGGGGCAGCCCGCGGCGGTAGCGTGACTCAGGATCGGGGCCGACTCCATGTCCACGGCGGCGGCCCCGGTCTCGGCGTGGAGGAGGGCCTTCCCCTCGGGCGTGGCGGCGACCTCGCGAGTCGTGACGAGGCACCCCGTGTGGGCGCATCCGCCCGCCTGGGCGAGGAGCCGCTCGCGCGCCGGCCCGTTCACGCGCAGGATCTCGCCCGATGGGGCGAGCACCGTGTCCGGCACGACGAGATCGCCGACCCTCAGGCACGGGGCGAGCCCTCCGCAGAGGCCTGCCGACACCACGAGCGCCGACGAGAAGCCCTGGAAGAGTCGCGGCCAGCGCTCGTGGAGGCGGCCGGCCCGGGGGCCCACCGGAGCGATCCGGACGTCGCCACGCCCGTAGGCACGAAAGGGGAAGGCCGGGAGGAGCGGGAGATCGAGGTGGCGCGCCAGGGCCGTGGTTTCGAGCTCCACGGCCGTCAGGATCAGGATTCCGCTCACCGCGCTAGGCGCCGGAGGCGGCGGCGTTCTCGGCTCTGTCCTTGTCTTTGCGCTCGAGCCAGGCAGTCCACGCATTCCCGGCTGCCGTGTCTTTCCCGGTGAACGTGATGGTCGCGATGTCGGCACAGCGGATCCTGATGGGACCCTCGCCCGCCTCGTCGAAGATCTCGACAAAGGACTCCGGCGCGCTCGCGTTGCGATTGAAGAGGTAGCCGACGATGTCGGTCCCGTCCGTCCTGACCACCGTGATGTTGCCGCGATAATCGAAGGCATGCTCGATCACTTCTTCCAGCGTCAGGTACGGCCCGATCTGGGGCGTCCAGCCCTCGAGGGACATGCTAGAGCCTGCCGGTCAGCGTGACCGCAACGGTCTCGACGAGCCCCTTGAGGGAGCCGAAGGTATGGTCCACTGCCGTCGCCTCGAACCCGCAGTGCACCATGCAGTCCTGGCACTTCTCGTTGCCGCTCCGGCGGCCATACCGCTGCCACTCGGTGGTGTCCATCAGCTCGCGGAAGGTGGCGGCATACCCGTCCTGGAGGAGATAGCAGGGGCGCTGCCAGCCGAACATGTTGTACGTCGGGTTGCCCCAGGGCGTGCACTCGAAGTCGTGCTTGCCCATGAGGAAGCGCAGGAAAAGCGGTGACTGGTTGAACCTCCAGCGCCGCTTGGGGTGGGCGAGCATCCGCGTGAACAGCGCCTGGGTCTTGGTCCGGCGCAGGAAGTGCTCCTGATCGGGTGCCTTGGAGTAGCTGTAGCCTGGCGAGAGCATCATGCCCTCCACCCCCAGGCTCATCATCTCGTCGAAGAACTCCCGCATCCGGAGCGGCGAGGCCCCGTCGAACAGCGTCGTGTTGGTGGTCACGCGGAACCCGCGCGCCAGGGCTTCGCGGATCGCCTCCACCGCCCTGTCGTAGACGCCCTCGCGGCAGACGGCGTCGTCGTGCTCCTCGCGGAGCCCGTCCATGTGGACGCTGAAGGTCAGGTACCTGGACGGCGTGAACAGCGAGAGCTTCTCCTTCAGGAGGAGCGCGTTGGTGCAGAGGTACACGTACTTCCGCTTCGCCACCAGCGCCGCCACGATCTTGTCCATCTCCGGGTGCATGAGCGGCTCGCCTCCCGGGATGCTGACGATGGGGGCCCCGCATTCCTCCACCGCCTTCACGCACTGCTCCACCGTCAAGTGCTTCCGGAGGATCTGGGCCGGGTACTGGATCTTCCCGCACCCGGCGCAGGCGAGGTTGCAGCGATGTAGGAGGCCACCGTGACCACCTGGGACAGCGGTACGCTCATCTATTATCTCGCCTGAATGTGAATGACATCGGGTCGCGGTGTGGCCTCTTCGCCGCTGCGCGGCTCATCGAGTATCTCGCCTGAATGTGAATGACATCGGGTGGCGGTGTGGCCTCTTCGCCCTCATCGGGCTCATCGGGACGTCCGCATCACCGGAGCCTCTTCGGGCCGCTGGCCCGCATCGGGCTCGCGACCGGCCCATGAGGTAAAGCTGGAGCCGTCGGTCGCGACGGGACCCGCCTCGTCTCGCCATGCGCTGGGCTCCTCCGTCAGCACCACGGCGCGTCGAACACACGCGAGATAGGGTACCAGAAAGGGGGCGTCGTGGATCAGGAATCCGGCCGCTGCCAGCAGGGGTTCGCCGATCCAGAGCGTCAGGGTCCGGGTGAAGAGGAAGAGCCCGTAGTGGAGGCCCGCGCCTAGGCGCGCCGACCGTCGCCACCTCGCTCACCGGCAATGCCCCCCGTGGCACCCGCCCGGGTCAGCGGCCGACCCAGGGTGGAATTGGGCCGATGCGTCACGTTACCCAAGCCCTTGAGATTTTTCAAGGTTTGGGCTCTTGGGCTCTTAGGGATTGCCCGGACGCTATGCTAGTATGTAGCGGTGTTTTCCCCGAGAACCAATTCAGCGGGGCTATCTCGGGCGTCGTCATCGGGTACGGTGTCCCGCGAGGTCGACGCCGCCATCGAGCGCGCCCAGCAGCATCTCCTCTCGAGCCAGGCGCCGGACGGGCACTGGGTCGGCGAGCTGGAAGCCGACAGCACCATCACCAGCGAGTACCTCCTCTTCTGTCACCTGCTGGATCGGGTGGACCGGGAGCGCGAGCAAAAGATGGTGCATTACCTCCGCCGGCAGCAGCTGCCCGACGGCGGCTTCAGCCTCTACGAGGGCGGCCCCGCGGACCTCTCGGCCACCATCAAGGCGTACTTCGCCATGAAGGCGGCGGGGGTGGCGCCCGAGGATCCCGCCATGGCGGCCGCCCGGGCGCTCATCCGCGGCCGGGGCGGCCCTGTCGAGGCCAACGTGTTCACGAAGATCCTGCTCGCGCTCTTCGGCGAGTACGACTGGTCGGGCATCCCGGCCATGCCCGTGGAGATCATGCTCCTGCCGCGGTGGTCGTACTTCAACCTGCTCGAGGTCTCCTACTGGTCGCGCACCGTCATCGTGCCGCTCCTCGTCCTGATGGACGTCAAGCCGGTGAAGCGCCTGGCGTTCAACCGTCACCTGGACGAGCTCTGGCCGGTTCCGCGGGAGCGCGCCAGCCTCCGCTTCCACCGGGTGCCCCGGCCCTTCGCGCCAAAGACCTTCCTGTGGAAGAACATTTTCATCGGCGTGGACGACTGCCTCAAGGGCTGGGAGCGGCTCGGTCCGCGGCCCTTCCGCGGACGGGCCATCCAGTCGGCGCGCCAGTGGCTGGAGGAGCGGCTGGCCGTGCCCGGAGGGCTCGGCGGCATCTTCCCCGCCATGGTGAACGCCGTCCTGGCGCTGCGCTGTCTGGGCTACCCGGACGATCACCCGCTGATCCGCGGGCAGGTGAAGGAGATCGAGGCCCTCGGCGTCGAGGACGGCCAGTCGCTCCACTACCAGCCGTGCGTCTCCCCCGTGTGGGACACCTCCATCGCGGTCAATGCACTGATCGAGTCCGGGCTCCCCGCCGATGACCCCGCGCTCGTTCGCTCTGGCGAGTGGATGATCGACCATCAGGTGACCGTCCCGGGCGACTGGCAGGCCAAGCGGCCCCATGTCACCCCCGGGGGCTGGCCTTTCCAGTACAACAACGACTTCTACCCGGATCTCGACGACTCGGCCATGGTCATGATGGCCCTCTGGAAGATCCAGGGGCTGGATCCGGAGCGGCGGCGGCGGGCGCTGACGCGGGGACTCGAGTGGTTCGTGGGGATGCAGGGGTCGGACGGAGGCTGGGGCTCTTTCGATGCCGACAACAACCGGCTCATCTTCAACAACATCCCCTTCGCCGACCACGGCGCCCTGCTGGATCCATCCACGGAGGACCTCACGGGGCGCGGGCTCGAGCTGCTCGGCACCCTCGGGTACCGGCCCGACAATCCAGCGGCCCGACGCGCCCTGGACTTCGTGAGACGGACCCAGCGTGAGGACGGTCCGTGGTACGGCCGCTGGGGCGTGAACTACATCTACGGCACATGGTCCGTGCTGCGCGGGCTCGGCGCCATCGGGGAGAGCAGCTCCCAGGAGTACGTGCGGCGCGCGGCGACCTGGCTCGAGGCAAGACAGAACGCCGACGGCGGCTGGGGCGAGACGCTGGCCTCTTACGAGGACCCCACGGTGGCCGGCCGAGGGGACTCCATCCCCAGCCAGACCGCATGGGCGCTCCTGGGCCTCTTCGCCGTCGGGCACATCCAGGGGCGCGCCGTCGAGCGGGGTATCGCCTTCCTCCTCGAGACGCAACGGGGGGACGGGTCGTGGGAGGACCGGCTCTGGAACGGCACGGGGTTCCCGCGCGTGTTCTACCTGAAGTACCACCTCTACGCCCGGTACTTCCCGCTCTGGGCGCTCGGCGTCTACCGGAATACCCGCGGATGAGCGAGCCCGCCGCGCCCGCGCCCCAGGCCCTCCCGGTTCGTCTCGTGGGCACGGTGGGGGCCGTCACGCTCGACGTGATGGCCGCGCTGGGACGCTTCGGCGCCTTCCTCGGTGACGCCGTCGCCCACCTGTTCATCCCGCCGTTCAAGCTGCGCCAGCTGCTGGACCGGATCCACTTCATCGGCTTCCGCTCCCTCACCATCGTGATCCTCACCGGCGCCTTCACGGGCATGGTGCTGGGCCTCCAGGTCTTCCTGACCCTGTCACGCTTCGGCTCGGAGGCGTTCCTCGGTCCGGCCGTGGCGCTGACCCTGATCCGCGAGCTGGGCCCCGTGCTCTGCGCCCTCATCGTCACGGGGCGGGCAGGCTCCGCGTTGACGGCGGAGATCGGCATCATGCGGATCTCGGAGCAAATCGACGCGCTGACGGTGATGGCGCTGAACCCGACCCGCTACCTCGTGGTGCCGCCCATCGTGGCGGGGCTCCTCACCTTCCCGCTGATGACCGCCCTCTTCGACGTGGTGGGCATCTTCGGCGGGTACCTGGTGAGCGTGGAGCTCCTGGGCCTCTCGTCCGGCACGTACTTCGGCGAGATGCAGAACTTCGTGGACATGACCGACATCATGACCGGCTTCTGGAAGGCGCTCTCCTTCGGCGTGATCGTCAGCTGGGTCTGCACCTACAAGGGCTTCCACTGCGGGCACGGGGCCGAGGGCGTCGCGCGGGCGACCACCCAGGCCGTCGTGCTGTCGTCGGTCTTGATCCTGGTCTGGGACTACTTCCTGGGATCGGTGCTCCCGTGATCCGCGTCGAGGATCTCTACCGGTCGTTCGGCGGCCAGCAGGTGCTCCGGGGGCTCAGCCTGCAGGTGGCCCCGGGCGAGATCATGGTCGTCATCGGGCGGAGCGGCGGCGGCAAGTCGGTGCTGCTCAAGCACCTCGTCGGGCTGCTCCGGCCGGATTCGGGCCGCGTGGTGGTGAACGGCACGGACATCACGCACCTGCGGGGCCCTGCGCTGGACCGCATCCGCGAGCGCTACGGCGTCGTCTTCCAGGGCGGCGCACTCTTCGACTCCATGTCGGTCTTCGACAACGTCGCCTTCCCGCTCCGCGAGAAGACGCGCCTCCGCTCCCGAGAGATCGCGGGGCGCGTGGAGGAGAAGCTCGACCAGGTGGGCCTCGCGGGCATGGGACACAAGAACCCGGCGGAGATCTCCGGAGGCATGCGCAAGCGCGTGGCGATCGCACGGGCACTGGTCACCGAGCCCGAGGTGGTGTTCTTCGACGAACCGACGACCGGGCTCGACCCGATCCTGGTCAACACGATCCACCACCTGATCCTCGGGATGCACCGCAAGTTCCGCTTCACGGCGGTGATGGTGAGCCACGAGATCCCGGAGATCTTCGGCATCGCCGATCGTGTCGCCATGCTCCACGACGGGGTGATCGTGGAGCAAGGGACGCCGGACGCCATCCAGGGGTCCGCGAACCCGATCGTGCAGCAGTTCGTCCGCGGGGACGTCGAGGGCGCCCTCCGGCCCGAGTGAGGATACCAATGGAGACAACCCGAATCCTGGGAGACTCGGCATGAGGCGGTCCACGCTCGAGCTATCCGTAGGGGTGTTCGTGCTGATCGGCATCTTGGCATTGGGGTGGCTGTCCATTAAACTCGGCAGGGTCGATCTGTTCGGAGGCCACGGCTACGCGATCACGGCTGACTTCCCCTCCGTCGGCGGGCTGAAGGCCGGCTCCACCGTCGAGATCGCGGGCGTCGAGGTGGGCCGGGTGGATGCGATCACGCTGTCGGATTACCAGGCCCGGGTGCTGATGAGCATCCGCCAGGGCATCCGGCTCCAGGAAGATTCGATCGCCTCGATCAAGACCAAGGGCCTGATCGGTGAGAAGTACATCCGCATCAACCCGGGGGGCTCCGAGAAGATCATCGCGCCCAACGGGCGCATCACCGAGGTGGAGCCTCCGGTGGACTTCGAGGAGCTCCTGTCCAAGTACATCTTCGGAAAGGTGTGAGCACCGGTGAGAGGAAGACGCGCCGCATGAACCGCCGCCGTGGCGTAACCCCCGTCCGGGTCGGGCTCTGCGCCCTGAGTCTCGTGCTCGCCAGCGCGGGCGGGGCCGCGGCCCAGACGCCGCAGGGCAGCACGGTCGTGCTCTCCGTCCGCGACGCCGTGAAGGCCGCTCTCACCCGGAGCCCGGAAGTCAAGGGCGCGGCCCTGGACGTCGAGGCGTTCCTGGCGAAGAAACAGCAGGCAGACAGGGCCCGCTGGCCTCAGCTCACGGCGCTGGGCGTGGTCGGGCCCTCCGCCGAGGCCGAGCGCCTGGACGGCTCTGGGCTCTCGACTCCGCTGCGCTCGATCAATGCCCGGGAGGGCACGGTCAACGGCGCCTTCGGCCGGCTGGATCTCCTCCTGGCCCAGCCCATCTACACGTTCGGGCTCATCGACAACCTGCGGGCCGCGGCCGAGCACGGCATACGGGCCCAGAAGGCCGGTCGGGACAAGACGGCCTCGGAGGTCGGCCTCAGGGTGCGGGAGGCCTACACGGGGCTCCAGCTCTTCAAGGAGCTGGGCTCGCTCCTGGGCGACCTCCACGAGCAGCTCATCAAGGCCGGCGAGCGCCTCGAGCTCCTGCAGGAGGGGGGCTTCGCCGCCGACCAGGATCTCTTCAAGCTGCGCGCCTTCCAGGGAGAGCTGGAGAAGAACATCAACGTGGCCGCTCGCGGGCACAGCATTGCCGCCGAGGCGCTCCGCGTCTGGACGGGACGTCCGCCCGGCGTCATGATCGAACCGAGCGAGAGCCGGCTCGCGGCGGACCTGGAGCCCCTGGCGCCGCTCGAGAGCTTCGTCGAGGACGCCCGCGCGAAGCGCCCCGAGTTCACCCAGCTGGCAGAGGGGCTCCGCGCCAGGCAGGCGCTCGTGGAGGCCGCACGCGCCCGAGCCTGGCCCATGGTGTTCTTCGGTATCCAGGGCTCGGTGGCCCAGGCGACGAACCGGGACCGGGTGCTCAACAACGCCTACATCTCCGATCCGCTCCAGCACGCCTACATCGGCCCGGTGCTCGGACTCAAGTATGACCTGGACTTCGGCGTCTCCTCGGGACGTGTCCGCGAGGCCGAGGCGGAGGTGGGCAAGATCGAGGCCCTCCGCGCCCAGGTCGTCGAGGGCATCGCGCTCCAGGTGGCGAAAGCCCACGGCGAGGTGCGCGAGGCGGCTCGGAACGTGGAGGCGCTCGACCGGGCCCACGGCAACGCCAAGAAGTGGGCCGTCTCGGCGAGTGCCAACTTCGACCTGGGGATCGGCGACACCAAGGACCTGGCGGACGCGGTACTGGCCTTGGCCAAAACCCGCGCCGAGTACCTCCAGGCCGTGTTCAGCTATCGCGTAGGGCTGGCTCGACTGGACAACGCCGCGGGTCGCGATCTGGAGGAGCTCCGGGCGCTCATGGCGGAAGCCTATCCATCACTGACGACAGCGGAGGTCTCTCGATGATGCGTTCTCGCGTGGTGGGCATGGGACTCGCGTGGCTCCTCGTCCTGGCCGCGGCAGGCGGCGCCTGGGCGGGAGCGCCCACGGATCAGCTCCGGGGCGCCATCGACCGCGTGATCAAGGCGCTGGACAACCCGGCCCTGAAGGGCGACAGCAAGGTCGGCGAGCGCCGGACCGCCGTCCGGAAGATCGCCAACGACATCTTCGACTTCGGGGAGATCGCCCGGCGCTCGCTCGGGCGGCACTGGCAGGGACGCACGGACAAGGAGCGGGAGGAGTTCATTTCCCTCTTCGGCGATCTCCTGGAGCGCTCCTACATCTCCAAGATCGAGCTGTACGGCGGCGAGAAGATCCTCTACACGAACGAGCGGATGGACGCGGAGGTAGCGGTGGTGAGCACCAAGATCATCACCAAGAACGGCACCGAGGTGCCGATCGACTACCGCCTGCTCCGCCGGGGAGATCGCTGGCTCGTCTACGACATCAGCATCGAGGGCGTCAGCCTCGTCTCGAACTACCGCACCCAGTTCAACAAGATCATCCAGACCACCTCGTACGGCGAGCTCGTCAAGAAGATGCGGGCCAAGCAGGACGAAGTCTCCTTCGAGGACGAGGCCCAGAAGAAGGGCAAGACGTCGAAGACGCAGTAGCCCGACGGAGTCTCCATGACCACGACCGCGTGCTGCCCGCCCCCCCTGCTCCGCCGAGGCCCCGGGGCCAGGGGGATGGCGACGGCGTGACCGCCAACGGCGACATTCAGCGGGGCCCCTTCTTTTGTCTCGCCTGAACGTGAAGGCCCTCACGCGGCGGCTTGGCCTCTTCGCCCTCATGGGGCTCATCGGTCGCGCTCGCCACGGTCACGGTCGGGGACCGGCCGGCGCCGCGGATCCCCGACGCGCCCGGGGAGATCCGGGACCGCTTCCGGCGCGCCCTCGGCCGCCGCGGAACGGAGCGCCCGTGAAGGCCATCATCCTGGCCGCCGGCGTCGCCCGCCGACTGGCCCCGCTCACCGACTACACCCACAAGTGCCTGATCCCGATCGGCGGGCACTCGCTCCTCGACCGGATGGTGTCCTCCCTGGCGGACAACGGCGTCGCGGAGACCGTCATCGTCGTCGGCCACTGCCAGGACCAGATCCGCGCGGCCGCGGGTGACTGCCGCGGTGCCATGCGCATCCGCTACGTGGACAACCCCGAGTACCAGAAGGGCTCCATCCTGTCCCTCTGGCGGGCGCGTGACATCCTGACCCAGGGCACGACCATCGTGATGGACGGCGACGTGCTGTTCCCCACGGAGTTCCTGTCCCGTCTCATCGCCTCGCCGCACGCGAGCGCGCTGCTCCTCGACCAGAGCTTCACGGACACGGGCGAGGAGGTGAAGCTCTACGGCGTCGGCGACCGCGTCATCGCCCTCGGCAAGAAGTTCGTGCCTCAGCAGTGGGACGTCATCGGCGAGGGCATCGGGTTCTTCAAGTGCAGCCCCGCGCACGCCCCCGAGTACATCCGGCTGCTGGCCGAGTCGATCGAGCAGACCGGCGGCGTGAACGAGTACGAGGACGCGCTCCACCACCTCCTGGGCGTCGTGGAGGTCGGCTGGGTGGACGTCACGGGCCTGCCCTGGACCGAGGTCGACTTCGTCGAGGACCTGCGGCGCGCCGAAAGCCAGGTGCTCCCGAGGATCGAGCGCCTCGGGCACTGACGTGGCGCGGGCCGTCCTCTACCTTCCCGATCCGGCCGAGCGCCGCCTCCCCGCGCGCTCCGTCGCCGGCCGCTCGCTGGCGCTGCGCGCGATCGTGGCGGCCGCGCGGGGCGGGGTCGAGATCGTGGGCGTCCCGGCCGCGCTGCGCACCCCCTCCCTGGAGACGGCCCTGCGGCGCACCCGCGGCCTGGCGGGCGTGTTGCGCTGGCTCGACGCGCGCGATCCGGCCGAGGCCCGCGCCTTCGCCAGTGAGCCCTGCTTGCTGCTGCCGGCCTCGGTCCTCGTCGAGCCGCGCACGCTCGCCGGCCTCCTGGAGGGCCCGATGGAGGTCGGCGGAGCCGCGATCGCGGAGTCGGCGGAGGGCGGAGCCCCGGTCGTGCTGGCGCCGCCCGAGCTCATGGAGCGGCTCTGGCCGCGCCTGGCCGCGGGCGAGGCGCTGGGGCCCGAGCTCGTCCGCCTGCTGGAGGAGACGCGGCCCAAGCTCCGCTCGGCAGCGGGTCTCTGCCTGCACGTGCGGACGGAGGCGCGGCTCCGGGACGCCGACACCGCGCTCTACGTCGCCCTCGGCACCGACGATGACACGGGAGTGGACCGGTTCCTCCACCGGCGTTGCTCGCGACAGATCACGCGGCTCCTGGTCCGCACCCCGGTCACACCGAACCACGTGAGCCTCGCGAGCCTCGCCATCGGGCTCGGCGCCTTCTGGGCGTTCTGGCACGCCACGCCGGTGAGCGCGATCCTGGGGGTGGCCCTCTACTCGGTCGCGGTGGTGCTGGACCACGTGGACGGGGAGATCGCTCGGCTCACGTTCCAGGAATCGCGCTTCGGTGCCAGCCTGGACTGGGCCGTCGACACGATCATCCACTCGACGCTCGTGCTCGGCATGGCCGTGTCGGCAGCGCCCGGTCCATCGATGATGGCCATCGGCCTCCTCGGCGCGGCCGGAGTGACGCTGAGCGCCCTGTTCGCGCGCTCTCTGCCGCGCGAGATCGCCGTGGGCGAAACCGTCGGCGGCGCGCTGAGGAACATGGGCACCCGCGACTTCTTCTACCTGCTGCTCGTGGCCTTCGTTCTCCTGCGGTGGGCGCGGCCCGCGCTGCTGCCCCTCCTCGCCACCGTTGTCGCCGTGGGCTCCCAGTCGTACTGGATCGCCTGCGTCGCGCGGATCCGGCGAGGGGCGGCGACGCGATAGGGCCGTCCGCCACCCGACCGCATCCGGTGCCCCGTCTTCCCGTCGACCTCGGCCCGGCTCTCGTCCGGATGTTCCGCCCGCTGCTGCTCCTCGCGGGCGTCGCGTTCATCGCGTACCTCGTGTACGAGGTGGGCCCGGCAGCCGTGTGGGACTCGGTGCGCACGCTCTCCTGGCGCCTCCTCCTGGTGCTCTGCTTCCCCTACACGCTCACGACGACGCTGGACACGCTCGCGTGGCGCTGCGCCTTCCGCGGCCGCGGGTTGCCCTTCTGGAAGCTGTGGGGGGCGCGGCTCGCGGGGGAAGCCGTCAATGCGACCACGCCGACGGCCTCCGTCGGCGGCGAGCCCGTGAAGGCCTATCTGATGCGCCCGTGGGCTTCGCTGCAGGACGGGCTCGCCTCGGTGATCGTCGACAAGACCGCGATCGTCGTCGGCCAGGGGCTCTTCCTCGTCCTCGGCCTCCTCGTCGCCACCACGCGCATGCCGGTCTCGAACCCCGTGATGACCGCCATGCTCGTGCTCCTCGCGGTGGAAGCCGCGGCCGTGGGCGGGTTCGTCTTCGTCCAGCTCCAGGGCGCCGCCGGCCGCGGCGGCCGGCTGCTCGGGCGGTTCGGCATGGGGCCAGGAGAACGCGGTCAGGAACGCCTCGATGGCCTCGACCGGGCCCTGCTCATCTTCTACCGCCATCACCGCCGGCGTCTCCTCGCCGGCATCCTGCTTCACTTCATGGCCTGGACGGCCGGCAGCCTCGAGATCTACCTGGTGCTGAGCTTTCTCGGGCTGCCGGTCTCGCTCCCGACCGCCGTGGCGATCGAGGCCTTCGGGGCCGCGATCAAGTTCGCGAGCTTCATGATCCCGGCCTCGCTGGGGGCGCTCGAAGGGGGCAATGTCGCCATCTTCGCCGCCTTCGGGCTGGGCGGCGTCGCCGGTCTCTCGTACACGCTGATCCGCCGGCTGCGCGAGGCGGCGTGGATCGTGGTGGGCCTGGCCGCCATGGCTCTGCTGTCGGCGCGCCCGGCGCCCGGCGTCGAGGGCTCCGGGATGTAGCGCCGGGCTCGACCCCGGCGCCTCCCGGTGTGCTAGACTCGGGGCGTTCGTCGCGGACCGCGCGTCCCGCATCCAGGACGGCGTGCCGACGACGGCACAGCCAAAGGAGGCGCCCGTGGGCTCTGTTCGCGTCGCGATCATCGGAGTGGGCAACTGCGCCTCGGCCCTCGTCCAGGGGGTGCAGTACTACAGGACGGCGGATGATGATGGCTTCATCCCGGGCCTCATGCGGCCCCGGCTCGGCCAGTACCGTGTGGGCGACATCGAGTTCTCGGCGGCCTTTGACATCGATGCGCGCAAGGTCGGGACCGACCTCTCCGAGGCCATCGCCGCCGCGCCGAACAACACCGTGCGTTTCGCGGAGGTGCCGCGGCTCGGGGTCCCGGTCCACCGCGGGATGACCCACGACGGTCTGGGCCACTACCTGTCCCAGGTGATCACGAAGGCACCCGGCTCCACGGCCGACATCGCGGGGATCCTCCGCGACACCCGCACGGACGTGGTGGTCAACTACCTGCCCGTGGGGAGCGAGATGGCGACCAAGTGGTACGTCGAGCAGGTGCTCGACGCCGGCTGCGGGTTTGTCAACTGCATCCCCGTGTTCATCGCGCGGGAGGCGTACTGGCGCGGCCGCTTCGAGGAGCGCGGCCTGCCCGTCGTGGGGGACGACGTGAAGTCGCAGGTCGGCGCCACCATCGTGCACCGGGTGCTGGCCAAGCTCTTCATGGACCGGGGCGTTCACCTGGACCGCACCAGCCAGCTCAACGTCGGCGGGAACACCGACTTCTACAACATGCTGGAGCGCCAGCGCCTGCAGTCCAAGAAGATCTCGAAGACGGACTCCGTCCGCTCCCAGCTCACCCACGACCTGCCCGACGACGCCATCCACATCGGGCCCAGCGACTACATCCCGTGGCTCGCCGACCGGAAGTGGGCCCACATCCGGTTGGAGGGGCGCGGCTTCGGGGACCAGCCGATCAACGTGGAGCTCAAGCTCGAGGTCTGGGACTCGCCGAACTCGGCCGGCGTCGTCATCGACGCGATCCGCTGCTGCAAGATCGCCATGGACCGCGGCCTCAAGGGCACCCTCCTGGCCCCCTCCGCCTACCTCATGAAGTCCCCGCCCGAGCAGTGGTCGGACGAGCAGGCCCGGACGCGCCTGGAGCAGTTCATCACCGGCGACGAATAACCCCGGCCCCGAGCTCGCCTCGCCCTCCTGGCCCCTGTCTCTCATCCCCGGGACCATATCTCGGCCCCCGCAGGGCATGGTGGTACACTGCCAGAGTCTTCGCTGTCCCTGCCCATGATCGCCATCTCCAGAACCGGTCGTCTGCTGCGCAGCCTGGTTCGGGTGTCCTGCCGGCGCCCGGTCCTGACGGTATTGGTGTCCCTCGTCCTCGCGCTGGCGGGCACCGCGCACACCGTCCAGGGTCTTCGCTTCAAGACCTCGGGGAGGGACCTGCTGCCCCAGAACGCCGGCTACGTCCTCCGCTACGCCGAGTACTCCCGGGACTTCGGTGAGCTGGAAGACATCGTGGTGGTCGTGGAAGCCGGCTCGTTCGAGGCCGCCAGGGACTACGCGAGCCGCCTCGTTCAGGAGTTGCGCAATTCCCCCGTGAAGTTCCCCCGAGCCTCGTACCGGATCGATCCCAAGCGCTTCGAGGGTCGCCAGCTCCTCTACCTGTCCACGGCAAAGCTGCGCGAGATCCGGGACAAGATCTTCGACCACCAGGAGTTCATGGAGAGCTTCGCGGCGGATCCGAGCCTCGCCCAGCTCCTGGAGGGGATCAACACCCAGATCGCCGCCAGCTTTCTCACCAACATCTTTGACCTCGGCCTCCAGGAGGACAAGGCGGTCGACACGCGCTTCCCGCGGGTGCTGCTGGACCAGATCACGAGCCGCCTCGACCACCCGACGCAGTACCGCTCGCCGTGGGCCACGATGTTCACCTTCGGCGCCGACGTGGACTCCGATGCCGGCTACTTCCTGTCGGACGACAAGAGCCTGCTCTTCGTGCTGGTCGAGGCGCCGCAGGGCGAGAAGGGGAGCTTCGTCGGCGACCACCGGGCCATCGACGCCATCCGCGGAGCGATCGCCGGGCTGCGCCCGGTCTTCCCCAACGTGCAGGCGGGGGTGACGGGCGCTCCCGCGCTGTCCAACGACGAGATGGCGGCGGCGTTCGCCGACAGCAAGGTCGCCACACTGATCGCCTTCGCGCTCACCCTGCTCGTGATCACGCTCGCCTTCTGGCGAGTGGGGAAGCCGCTCCTGATGCTGGTCGTCCTCGCGGTGAGCCTGGCGTGGTCCATGGGCGCGATCACGCTGATCGTGGGCCACCTCACCATCTTCTCGGTGATGTTCATCTCCATCGTGATCGGCATCGGGATCGACTATGGCATCTACTTCCTCTTCCGCTACGAGGAGGAGATCTTCCTCGGCCGCAACCTCCACGAGGCCCTGGAGGTCACCGCCGCCCGGACCGGACCCGGCATGCTGCTCGGCGCCCTCACCGCGGGCGGCACCTTCTACGTCCTCCGTCTCACCGACTTCCGCGGCATCCAGGAGCTGGGCGTCATTGCGGGGACCTCCATCTTGCTCGCGTGGCTCAGCATGATGACCCTCTTCCCGGCCCTCCTGGTGCTGGTGGACGGCCGCCACGCCGCTCGGCCCCGCGACCAGAAGCCCCGCGCCCATCACCTCGAGCAAATACACGTGCCGGTCCTCGAGCGGCTCACGCGCTACCCGGGGACGATCCTGGCCGCTGCGGGCGTGCTCACCGTCTTGGCGGCCTGGGGGGTGCCATCGGTGGGCTTCGACTACAACCTCTTGAACCTGCAGGCGGAGGGCACCGAGTCGGTGGTCTGGGAGAAGCGCATCCTGGCCACGACGGGCCGCTCAGGCTTCAACGGCCTCGCCTCCGCGGCTTCGCTGGAGGAGCTCCGGCGGAAGCAGGAGGCGTTCGAGCGGCTGCCGTCCGTCTCCGAGGTGGATTCGGTGCTCCACCTGATCCCCGAAAACCAGGCCGCCAAGATTGCGATCATCAAGAGCTTCGCGCCGCTGGTGAATCCTGTCCGCATCGGGCGATCGAGTCCCGTGGACCTCGACCGGCTGACGCAGGCGGTGCGCGACCTCAATCGACGCCTCGACATGGCCGCCGCCGAGGCGGGCGCGAAGCTCCCCGCCGAGATGAAGCGGCTCCGGGAGCTGGCGGCCGCCTTGCTGACGCGCCTCGAGTCGGCCGACCGGGACGTGGCCGAGGCCGCCCTCACCCACCTGCAGGCCCAGCTCTACCGGGACTTCGTGGACAAGTTCTACGGACTCCAGCGCCGCCTGCGCCCGAAGATCATCACGCCCACGGACGTGCCGGAGGAGCTGCGGCGGAAGTTCATCGGCGCCAGTGGGCACTTCCTGATCCAGGTGCACCCCAAGGTGGACATCTGGGAGCGCGCCGGCGCCGAGCAGTTCGTGCGAGAGCTGCGCTCGGTGGACCCGAACGTGACGGGCCCGCCCGTGATCACCTACGAGGCGATCCGCCTCATGGAGCGTGCGTACGTGCAGGGGACGGTGTATGCGTTCATCCTCGTGGGCGGGCTCACCTTCTGGATGATCCGGCGGGTCCGCGAGACGCTCCTCGCCCTGCTGCCCCTCGTGCTCGGCCTCGTGTGGACCATCGGGCTCATGCGCCTCTTCGGTCTCCAGTTCACCCTCGCCAACGTCTGGGGCCTGCCCCTGATCATCGGGACCTCGGCGGAGTTCGGCCTCAACGTGGTGATGCGCTACCTGGAAGGGCGCGAGCACGGCGGCCCGCTCGTGGCGCGGAGCACGGTGATGGCGGTGGCGCTCAACGGGTTGACGACGATCGTCGGGTTCGGGAGCCTGATGATCGCCCAGCACCGCGGGATCTTCGGCCTCGGGCTGCTCCTCACCATCGGGGCGACCTGCGCCCTGCTGGCCTCGCTCGTGGTGCTGCCGGTCGTCTTGCGGATGATCCCCCGGCACGCCGCGCAGCCCGTGGGGGACTCCATCTCCACCTCCGCCGCCGCATGAGGACAGCCTCCCCAACCGCGGCTCGCCCGCTGACCCGGTGCCGCGCGGTGCTGTTCGACTTCGGCGGCACCCTCGACGCCGACGGCCACCCCTGGAAGGAGCGCGTCGCCCGGCTCCTCGGGGAGGAGGGGCTCGCCCTCACCCCCGAGCGCTTCGACCCCGTGTTCTACGCGGCCGACGACGCGCTCGTCGGGGCCGTGCCGCCCACGCTGTCGTTCGCGGACACCGTCCACCGGCTCATCGCCGGCGTGGCCCGCGGGCTCCGGCTGGCCGATGCGGCGGTAGCGGACCGTGTGGCAACGCGGTTCCTCCAGCAGTCGCTGGCGGCCGTGCGCGCCAACGCCCCTCTGCTCGAGGCCCTGGGCCGCCGCTACCGCCTTGGCATCGTCTCCAACTTCTATGGCAATCTCGAGGCCGTGTGCGATGATTGCGGCGTCCGGAGCCTCTTCGCGACAATCATGGACTCGGCGCGCGTGGGGTGGCGCAAGCCCGACCCGCGCATATTCCGGACGGCGCTCGAAGCGCTCCGCGTGAGGCCGGCCGAGGCGGTGTTCGTGGGCGATTCCCTCCCACGCGACATGGTCGCGGCGCGAGCGGTGGGCATGCCTCACGTGTGGCTGGCCGCCGAGGCGTCTCAGGGGCGAGGCTCTTGCTGTCCGGGTGACCCCATCGTGCATTCCCTGAAGGATCTGGAGGGGCTGTTGCTGTGACCCCGGAGGGACGGTTGCAGGGCGGAATCATCGCGGCGGGGGACGGCAGCCGCCTGCGCGAGGCGGGCTTCGCGATGCCCAAGCCGCTGGTCCCGGTGGCAGGGGTGCCCCTGATCGAGTCGGTGATCCGGAACTTCGTGGCCGCCGGCATCACCTCCGTCGTCGTCATCGTGAACGAGCGCGAGCGGGACTGCGTGGAATGGGCGCGCGGGCGCTTCGCCGGGCTCCATCTCGAGTTCATCGTGAAGACCACCCGCTCCTCGCTCGAGAGCTTCCTCGAGGTGACGGCGCGGTCCGGGACGGGGCGGCTCCTGGTCTCCACGGTGGACGCGTGGTGCCGGGAGACCGACTTCGTCCGGTTCGTCGAGGCGGCGCGGCGGCGGCCGCCCCAGGCCACCGTCCTGGCCGTGACGCCGCTCGTGGCCGACGAGAAACCCCTGTGGGCACGGCTCGGCGCCGGCGGCCGCATCGTGCAGCTCGGTGAGCCCGGCGGCACCCTCGTGACCGCCGGCATGTACCTGCTCTCCGAGCGCATCCGGCTCCTCCGCCCTCCGCCGGGGCTCGGGCGGCTGCGGGATCTCCTGGGGTGGCTCGTGCGCTCGGGAGAGCCGGTATACGGTGAGATCATCCAGACGGTGGTGGACGTCGACCGGGCGAGCGATGTTGCGTTCGCTGAAGCGCTGGTCGCCGCCACGACCCATTCGGCAGTGGGAGGTGGTGCCGGGTGAGCCGTGGGCGCTCCTGGGGCGTGTTTCGAGAACGGACGCATTCGCCGAACCGTGAAGTCGACGATGCCGAGATCCTCCGTCTGACGGGCAAGCACCTGGAGGAGCGAGGCTTCGACGTGGTCCTCAAGAGCCCGGACGAGCTGCTGGCGCCGGCCGAGGGGCCCCCGGACTTCGTCTTTCTCATGTGCGAGGGCGCGGAAGTCCTGCGTCAGCTCCGCAACTGGGAGACAGGCGGGTTGCGGCAGGTCAACAGTCCGGTCGCCGTCCTCAATACGTACCGCGAGCGGATGATCGCCCAGTTCGAGGAGGCCGACGTGGCCTTCATCCCGAGCGCCCTCGTCTCCACGGCCGCGTCGCCACGCCCGGCATCGCTCCCCGTCTGGGTCAAGCGGTCTGATGTCCACAACACCCAGGACGGCGACGTCGTCTTCGCCGCCACCGAGGAAGCCTGCCGCGCCGCCCTCGAGGCGCTGGCGCGGCGCGGCCTGCCGCGTGCCGTGCTCCAGGAGCACCTCGAGGGCGACCTCGTCAAGTTCTATGGCATCGGCACCGGAGGCGGTCGCGACGGAGGGCCTCCGTGGTTCAGGTGGTTCTACCACAAGGACCAGACAGTTGCCGGTCATCCCCTCGATCCGCGCGGCCTCGCGCGCCTCGCGCGGACGGCGGCGGCGGCCCTGGGCCTCGAGGTGTATGGGGGCGACGCCATCGCAACCGCGCGCGGGGACCTCGTGCTCCTCGATCTCAACGCCTGGCCGAGCTTCGCCCTGTACCGCGACGAGGCCAGCACCGAGATCGCTGCCTATCTCGAGCGGCGGCTCACGGGAGGAGCCCGGTGACGACGCCTCGTGTCCCGGGCCCCCGCTCGCGGAGGATCGTCGCGCAGGAGCAGCGGCACATGGCGGCCGGGCTGCAGTCCTTCGCGCTGCGCGCCGGGCGCGCCATGGCGCGGGGCACCGGCTGCACGCTGATCGACGAGGACGGAAACACCTACATCGACTTCATCGCGGGCATCGCCGTCGGGAGCGTCGGCCACTGCCATCCCCACTACGTCGAGACGCTGAAGCGGCAGGTCGAGCGCCTCACCTTCGGCAGCTTCACGACGGAGGTGCGGGCGAAGTTCCTCGAGCTCCTCGCCACCGTCACCCCTCCCGGGCTCACCCGGATCCAGCTCTTCTCGGGCGGGGCCGAGGCGGTCGAGGCGGCCCTGCGCCTGGCCAAGGCCGTGACCAAGAAGCACGAGGTGGTCGGCTTCTGGGGCGGATTCCACGGCAAGACGGGCGGGGTGCTGGGCCTCCTCGGCAGCGACTTCAAGCACCACCTGGGCCCATTCCTGCCGGGTCAGTACCTCTCGCCCTACGCCGACTGCTACCGCTGCCCGTTGAAGCTCCGGTATCCCGAGTGCGGGATCGCCTGCGCCGAGTACCTCCGCGACGTGATCCGCCATCAGACGAGCGGCGAGATCGCTGCCATCATCGTGGAGCCGATGCAGGGGACTGCGGGCAATGTGGTGCCGCCCGAGGGGTTCCTCCGGGCCGTCCAGGCGCTCGCCCGCGACCACGGGGCCCTGCTCATCACCGACGAGATGATCACAGGCTTCGGGCGGACGGG
>JACOVB010000158.1 GCA_016177555.1 Candidatus Rokuibacteriota bacterium | reverse complement strand
TCAACTCGCAGTTCGCTCCCGGCACCCATACCGCGGCAGCCTTCCGCGAGACGGTGGAGCAGGTGCGCCTCATGCGCGAGCTCGGCTTCGACTCGGTGTGGGTGGGCCAGCACTACCTCTCGACGCCCTATCAGATGTGGCAGCCGATGCCGACCCTGGCGCGCCTGGCCGCGCAGGCGGGGGGCATGACGCTCGGCACCAATATATTCCTCCTGACCGTGCACAACCCCGTGGAGTCGGCCGAGTTCGTGGCGACCCTTGACGTCATCTGACGTTGTGCTTCATCTCCCTCGAAGAGCCTGGGCCAGGCAGGAGGCGGCGACGATGTCGGATCCCGCGCGTGGAGCCCGCAGCGGCTACGAGACGCTTCGCCTCGAGCGGCAGGGGGCCGTCGATTGGCTCACGCTCAACCGGCCTGAGCGACTCAACGCGCTGGACGGTCGCATGTGTGACGAGCTTCAGGAGTACTTCGGCGGGCTTTCAACGCGGCACGCGACACGGGTCGTCGTCCTGCGCGGCGCCGGCCGCGCTGCCCACAGCCGATCATCTGCCTCGTGCACGGGGCGGCAACGGGGGGCGGCTTCGCGCTCGCGCTTGCCTCGGATGTGCGCTTCGCGGCCCCGAGCGCTCGCATGAACGTCGCGATGGTGCGCATGGGCCTGACCGGGTGCGACGTGGGGATCAGCTATTTCCTCCCACGCGCGGTCGGGGCCTCGGTGGCGTCAGAGCTCATGATGAGCGGGCGCTTCATCGACGCCGAGCGGGCGTTGCGGGTCGGTCTCGTCTCGGACGTCGTCGCGGAGGACGCTCTCGAGCCGACCGCGCGTGCCCTCGCCCAGGAGATGCTTCGCGCGTCGCCGCTCGGATTGCGGCTGACGAAGGAAGGGCTCAACCTGGCCCTTGGGGGCGGGAGCCTGGAGACGGCGATCGCGCTCGAGGACCGCGGTCAGATCCTCTGCGCCTCAGCCGGCTTCTTCGTGGAGGGGATCGCCGCGTTCCGCGAGAGGCGCGCGGCGTCCTTCCCCGACGAGTGACCGTTGTTCGCCACTGGCGGAGCCCGACGGCCACCGCGCCGCCCGGCGCGGGGCTGGTCGCCGCGGCAGGATTTGCTGGCCCGCCCCTCTGGCCCGGCGTCGAAGGATTCCGTGGAGCGTCACAGCGCATGCTTGTAGACCCGGCCGCCCTTCATGATCAGGTGGGTGCGGCCCTTGAGGGAGAGTGTCTCGACGCGCCCCTTGAGGGGGCCGACCTTGCCGGAGCGAATCACGTCCGTGATCCGCTCGCCCTCGATGACGGCGGCGGCGCCGTCCACGGGTTCCGTGCCGGTGCAGTCGATCAGGAAGGCGCCGGTCAGCACGGTGATGGCACCCGGGCGTCCATGTGTCCGTCTCACCAGCGTTGAAGGTTCGATGCGCACCGGCTCGCCCTGGCCAGGCGCCGAAACGGTCAGGCAGAATGTCGCGCCGTTCCCGTATCGGCGCGCGAAAACTGCTGTTTGCGCTCGTCTCGGTGTCTGGCATCCGTCATGCTCCGTGAGGGGCCGGCAGCGAGAGCCCCCAGCGGGCCGCCATGGTCGAGCCACCGACCGGCAGGTGCGTGACACCAGCACCGGAGAGGCGACGCGATGAGCAACGACCCCTGGTACGACCTGGAGCTGAGAGCGCTCTCCGATCTGACCGATCCCGCGCAGGAGCAGCGGACAGCGGCGGAGGACGCGGCCGCCGGCACCGAGAGCCCCCAGGACGAGACGGAGGCGCCTCCCGCCTGACCCAGCCACTCCCCCTACGACCTCGACCCACTCAGCCGGCCCGCGGGTTCCAGTCGATCCAGGCGGCGACGCCGTAGATGTCGTGCTGCTGCCAGAGGAAGACCCACGGGATCTCATCGCCCACCATCTGCTGGATCTCCGCCCACGCCTCGATCCGCTTCTTCGGACCACGACGGTCACGGCCTGGGCGATCTTGGCCTCCAGCGCCTTGTTCCCGCCGTGGGAGGAGTAGGTCGGGGTACCCTGGAAGAGCTGCTCGTAGTCGTTGGCGATCTGGACCTCTTTCACCTGGGCCCAGCCCGGCAGGTGCGGCGCGGTCTGATGGCGATGTCGGTTCCTGAGGTCACGGGGGGGGATCGTACACCGGGGCGATCGCCCACGAGCCAATCATGAGTCTATTGACAAAGACGTCATGAGTCGGTAGCCTCCGAGATCATGACACGGCCACTACAGATCTATCTGGACGAGGCCGACCTCGAGCGGCTCGAGCGGTGGGCCCGGGCTCGCGGTTGGACCAAGTCGCAGGCCGTCCGCGTCGCGGTGCGCGCGCTCACCCGCCCACGGCAGGACGAACCTCTCCTCCACGCCAGCGGGATGATCGACGGCCTGCCTCCGGACGTGAGCGAGCAGGTGGATCGTTACCTCGAGGAAACCTTCGTTGCCGAGAAGGCATCACCGTACCGGGTCCGCCACCGCCGGCCGCCTGTTCGTCGATAGCAGCGGCTGGATCGCGCTGGTCAGCGCGCGAGACCAGCACCATGCCGAGGCCCACGAGCGATTCGAAGCGGCCGCGGCCCAGCGCCGGCGGCTCATCACGACCAACCTCGTCCTGGCCGAGACTCATCGCCTCCTCCTCTTCCGGGCGGGCCCGCAGGCCGCCCGCCGCGTCCTCGATCGGCTAGAGGCCAGTACGCTCCTCACCATCGAGTTCGCCACGGCCTCCCATCACCGGGAGGCGCTCGCGTGGCTGGACCGTCTGCCCGATCAGCGGATCAGCTACACCGACGCGGTGAGCTTCGCCGTGATGGAGGCGACGGCCTGCCCCACGGCCATCGGCTTCGACGGCGACTTCGTCGTGGCCGGATTCTCCCTGTGGCGGCCGGCCGACTGACGCGCGGCGGTCAGACTCGGAACTTGGGGTCCAGGATGCCGCGCAGCCAGTCGCCCACGAGGTTGATCCCGAGCGCCGTCAGCGCCAGCGCCGCCCCGGGAAACGCCGCGAGCCACCACGCCACGTAGAGGACGTCGCGGCTCTCCGAGAGCATGCTGCCCCACGCGGGCGTGAGCGGCTGCACCCCGAAGCCCAGGAAGAAGATGGCCGCCTCGGCCACGATGAACTGGGAGAACTGCAGGGTCACCACGATGATGATGGACGGTGCCACGTTGGGCCGAGACGCGACGGCACCCACGCGCGCATGCGGGGCAGTCTCCCCCACGCCGCGGGGGCCGCATCACGGTTGCGCTCCGCTGTCCCAAGGAGTAGCGTCAGGGAACCCAGTCGATTCCCGGGCCCGGGGCGAACTGCCTTCGAGGGAGGTGCCGCCATGAAGACGCTGCGCGACATCATGCGCCCTTCGTTCCTCTTCATTGTCCAGAAGAGCGCCACGGTGTCGGAGGCCGTGCGCGCCATGACCGAGCACAACGTGGGCATCGTCGTCGTCCTCGACGGCGACAGGCTGACCGGCGTGTTCTCTGAGCGCGACGTGGTCCGCCGCGTGGTGGAGCCCGGCCTCGACCCGGCGCGCACCCCCGTCGGGGAGGTCATGACCACCGAGCTCGTGGTGGGCGACGTGGACGAGGACTACCAGTCGGCCATGCGCAAGATGGACCAGGCCAACATCCGCCACCTCCCCGTGGTCAGCGAGGGCCGGCTCCTGTCCATGCTCTCCATCCGCGACCTCATGCGGGTGGAGATGCGCGCCCAGGGCGAGGAGCTCGAGTACCTGCGCGAGTACCTCTTCCAGATCCCGCCGGAGATCGCGGCCAGCCGCGCGTTCCAGTAGCAGGATGCGGGGACACTCCGCCGGCCGCTCGAAACGGCCCGCCAGCAGCCCGCTAGTGCCGGAACTCCTGGTCGAGGATCTCCGTGATGAAGCGGTCGAGCGACACGGGGTAGAAGCGGACGTTGGGCGACAGGATGACCCCCGTGTTGATGACTTCCCGCAGCGTCAGC
>JACOVB010000157.1 GCA_016177555.1 Candidatus Rokuibacteriota bacterium | reverse complement strand
GCGTAGGACTGGCGGACGCGCCGGCCGGCTTCGCCCGGCCCAGGGTCAAAGACGGCGGCTGAGATCGGCTGAGAAAGGTCGCGCGACGGGAGGTTCCGGCGGGGCTGGGCGGGCGTCAGCCCGGGTGCCCAGCCCAGGTCAATGATGACAGTTCACGCAGTCGAGCGGGGCCTTGGGCTCGGCGCGCGTGAGCGTGGGCACAGGTGAGCCGATCCACGCCAGGCTCGCCAGGTCCTTGGCATTCGCCGCGCGGTGGCACTCCACGCACCATCCCATCGTGAACCGGTTCGGCACGGGGGACATCCCGGCGAGGTTCTTCAGATCGTTGACGAGGCTTTGCCCCGTGAGTCCGGCCGCCACCTGCTCCATGGCCTCGATGCGGCCGTGGCAGGTCTGGCAGGGCAGGCCCGCCTGCACGTGGTTCTTGTGGGTGAACGTCACGTACTCCGGGACCCTGAAGACGCGCACCCACGGGATCGGCTCTTTCCTGTCCCAGTAGCCGAGAAGCTTCTGGACCTCCGGGTTCCCCTGCGCCGCGACGACCCGGTGGCAGCCCATGCAGCGCTCCACCGACGGCAGCCCCGCCGCGCTGCTCCTGCGCGCCCCGGCGTGGCAGTACTGGCAGTCGAGCTTGTAGGAGCCGGCGTGGATGGCGTGACTGAAGAAGATGGGCTGCACGGGTCCTTCGCGCTTCACGGGAATGGGCAGCACGGCCTTCGGGTCGAAGGCGGGCTGGGCCAGCGTCCGCACGTAGGCGATCACGTCATGGAGCTGCGTGTCGGAGAGCTGCGGCTTGAACGGAGGCATGAGCGGCGAGAGCCCGACCGCCTGGGCGCCCTGGCTGATGACGGTGAAGAGGAAGTGATCGGGCAGCGCATTGAGCACGCGCCCGTCCGTCAGATCCTGGGGCTTGATGGGCAGGCCCTGGCCGGAGAGACCGTCCCCCTTGCCGGCCAGGCCGTGACAGGTGGCGCAGTACATGGCGTAGACCTGCTGGCCCCGCTGCACCGCGACGTCAGTGGCCGTCCGGGCGGTGGAGGTGCGGGACCAGAGCAGCATGCCGCCCGCGAGGCCGGCGGCGAGGATCGTGAGTGCGAGAACGGGTCGGAAAAAACGCATGACGCAGATTCTACTCATCTTACCCCCCGAGGTAAAGACGCTTGACCTCGGGGTCCGCCAGGAGCGACGGCCCGGTCCCCTCGTACCGATTCCGCCCCAGCTCGAGCACGTACCCCCGGTCCGCCACGGCCAGCGCCCGCGCGGCGTTCTGCTCGACCACCATGAGGGTGTAGCCCGAGCGCTTCATCTCCGCCAGCTTGTCGAAGATCCCCGCCACGAACTTGGGCGACAGCCCCAGGGACGGCTCGTCGAGGAGGACGAGCTTGGGGATGGTCATGAGCCCCCGGGCGATGGCCACCATCTGCTGCTCCCCGCCCGACATGGTGCCGGCCTTCTGGCTCCGCCGCTCCGCCAGGATCGGGAAGAGCGTGAAGACGCGGTCGAGGGCCTCGCGGATCTTCTGCGGGCTGCGCTCGATGTAGGCGCCCATCTCCAGGTTCTCGAGCACGGTCATCTGCGGGAAGACGATGCGCCCCTGGGGCACATAGGCGAGCCCGTAGCGGAGGACCTGATCGGGGCGGAGCCCGGTGATGTCCTTGCCGTCGAAGATCACCCGGCCGCTGGTCGGGCGCAGGAAGCCGACGATCACCTTGAAGGCGGTGGACTTGCCGGCGCCGTTGGGGCCGATGACGGTCACGAGCTCTCCCGGGGAGACGATGAGGCTCACCTCGTGGAGGATGTCCAGCTTCCCGTAGCCGGCCGTGATGGCCTCGGCGCGGAGCAGCGACGAGATCACGGCCGCCGCTCGCAGATGTACAGCACATGCGGGTACGGCAAGATGTCCACCATCAGGTGGCGGTGCACCCGGAAGCCGATGCCCTCGAGCAGATCCTGCAGCTCGTCGGCGGCCCAGTAGCGCACGGGGCTCCTCGGATCCATGACCCAGTCCAGCGCGCGGGTGAAGCAGCGCTTGTAGGCGGGCCGGCGGTCCACGTCCTTGATCAGGAGACGCCCGCCGGCCGGCAGCGCCTTCGCCAGCTGCTCGAGGAGCGGCCGCACGGCCTCCTCCGGGATGTGGTGGACGATGTCGAGCATGTAGGCGGCGTCGAAGGTCTCCCCGCCCCGGAAACGGGTGGCGTCTCCGACCTCGTAGCGCACGCGGCCGAGACCGAGGCGGGTGGCCGCCGCGCGCGCCATGGCGATGCGCCGCGGGTTCCGGTCGAGCCCCGAGATCCGCAGGTCCGGCCGCACGGAGGCGTAGTAGAGCGAGAAGAGCCCGAACCCGCATCCCACGTCCAGGACCCGCCCGCGCTCCGGCAGGTACTGCCCGATCTCGTCGAGAAAGCGCTGGCGCAGAATCCAGAAGCGTCCCCAGCAGTAGCCGCGGACAATCCAGTCGTCGTAGGCGCGGATGACGCTAAGAATCGGCGCGCTTCGCATAGATGCGGTAGCCGTCCCCCTCCACCGCCAGCGCATAGGCGCGCTCCAGCAGCGCGTGGATCTCGGGCAGCGCGGCCAGACGCTCGTAGCCCGTCGTGATCCAGACATACGGGAAGACGACGATGGCGGCCGGAGGGGCGGCCTCGAGCCCGGCGACGAACTCCGCGCGCAGCGCCCGGATGCGCGGGTCGGTCGCGTCGTGGGAGAAGTGGAAATCGTAGATGAAGCGGGTCGGCTGCCTCACCCCGAGCCTCAGGAGGGCATGGATGCCGCCCTCGGTGAGATCCATCACCTGGACGGTGACGGGGCGCCCCGTCGCGGCGCCGGCGCGCGGATCACGCAGGATCGGCCCGAGGTCGCGCACCACGGCCGACACGCGCCGCTCCTTCTCGCCGATCCACCGCGGGTCCATGGCGTCGAGCCCCTTGGCGTCCAGCACGACCACGAGGGCGGCGAGGAGCCCGAGAACGGCCACCCGGCCGAGCGCGGGCATGGCGCGGGACCACCGCCACCCCGTGAACGCCGCCGGCCCGAGAGCCGCCGTCGCCAGCACGGAGAGGAAGAACATGAGCGGATACTGGTGGTACTCCCACCCCTTTCCCTGGACCGCCAGGTGCGCGACACCGTAGACCACTCCCATCGCCGCCAGGGCTCGTCGGATCTCGAAGTCGGACCGGACCCCTGCGATGAGCCCCGCGATGCCGAGGGCCCCGAGGAGGCCGAGAACGGGCCAGCCGTAGCGATGTCCGCCGATGGCCTCCCAGATGGACACCCGGCCCACGTGGCCGTAGAACGGCAGGACGTAGCCGCCGAGCACCGCCACGAACGGCCCGAGCCCGCCGCGCCAGCCGAGCCATCCCAGCACGGCCGCCGGCACGACGAGCCCTCCACAGAGAACCGCGGCCGCCCCCGCCAGGGGCGACCGCGCGGCCCGCCGCGCCCCCAGGGCGCCCGCCGCCGCGCACCCGAGCCAGAACAACCCCGCGAGGGGCTTGATCATCATGCCCGCGCCGAGGGCGAGCCCGCTCCACCCGAGCGGCGGGAGCGCGCCGCGGCGCTCCCAGGATCGGGCCACGCCCCATGCCCCCGATAGCAGGAGGACGCAGAGAAGGAAGTCGCGCTGGCCGGCGCGCCAGGCCCCGCCCGCCAGGTGGAGGAGGGCGAAAACGAGTCCGGCCGCGACGGCGGCCCGGCGCCCGCCGAGGGGGGTCGCGTAGGCGACGAGGAGCCCGCTCGTCAGCGCGAGCCAGCCGAGATCGAAGAGGCGCCACACCACGTCGCCCGGCCCCACGGTCGCCACCAGCGCCCAGTGCAGGAGGTAGACGCCGGGCATGTTCACGTCGAAGACGTCGCGGTACGGCACGGCGCCCTCGGCCAGCAGCCAGCCGATGTAGTGGAACAGCGGCGCGTCGTGGATCAGCGGCCAGCCCAGCGACCGCCAGCCCAGGTAGGCGACGCTCAGCGCGCTAGCGACCGAAATAGGCTTCAATGACCCGCTCGTCGGACTGGATGACGCCCGGGGGGCCTTCAGCCAGCTTCTCGCCATGATCGAGGACGAACACCGTCTCGCAGAGTCCCATGACCACCTTCATGTCGTGCTCCACCAGCAGGATGGTCTTGCCGCGGTCGCGGAGCGCCCGGACGGCGTCCAGCAATTCGTTGAGCAGCGTGCGGTTCACGCCCGCCGCCGGCTCGTCCAGCAGGATCAGCTCGGGGTCCGTCATCAGCACGCGGATGAACTCCAGGAGCTTCTGCTGGCCGTAGGAGAGGTTGCCCGCGTACTCCCCGGCGAGGGACTCGATCTTCACGAAGCGCAGGAGCTCTCCGGCGCGCCGGGACGCGCGGGCGTGGTCGCCGGTGGTGACCACCATGAGGTTCTCCAGCGCCGTCAGCTCCGGGAAGACCCGGATGACCTGGAAGGTGCGCCCGATGCCGTGGTGGAAGACCTGATGCGGCTTGAGGCCGTCGATGCGCCGCCGCTTGAAGCGGACCTCGCCGGCATCCCGTTTCTCCAGACCCGTGATGCAGTTGAAGAGCGTCGTCTTGCCGGAGCCGTTGGGACCGATGAGCCCGTAGATCCGGCCCGGCTCGAGCGAGAGGGAGACGCGGTTCACGGCCGTGACGCCACCGAAGCGCTTGGTGAGGTTGGTGACCTCGAGGATCGGGGGCACTAGATCGTCCGCGGGAGGTTGTACTTCCGCTGCAAGACGCCGAGGATCCCGCGCGGCATCAGGAGCACCACGGTGACGATGATGGCGCCGAAGAGGAGCTGGTGGAGGTAGATGAATCGCGCCCAGACGAGCTCCTGGAACGTGAAGAGGAGCACCGCGCCCAGCACCGGCCCCCAGATCGTCCCCTTGCCGCCGAAGAGCACCATCACGATCATCGTGATGGTCATCAGCAGCGGGAAGACGCTGATGGGCTCGATGTACCCCTGGTCCCGGGCCGACAGCCCGCCGACGATGCCCGGCGCCACCGCGGAGAGCAGGAAGGCGTAGAGCTTGTAGCGGTGGGTGTCGATGCCCATGGCCTCGGCCGCCACCTCGTCCTCGCGGATCGTCATGAGGCGCAGCCCGAAGCGGGAGGTCAGGATCACGTAGGTGAGGAGCGTCACGCCCGCGGCCGTGAGCCCCATGGCGTAGTAGATCGGCACGCTGGCGTGCAGCGTCGGCAGCGAGAGCCCGAGCCCGCCGCCCGTGAGCCCCTCGAAGTAGGAGGCCGCCACGCGCAGCACCTCGTTGAGCCCCAGCATGGCGATGGCGAAGTACGGGCCCTTCAGCCGGAGACACGGCCAGCCGATCACGAGCGCGAGCACCATGGCCATGGCGCCGCCCAGGAGCGCGGCCGGCAGCCACGGCCAGCCGAGCCGGACGATGACGATGGCCGTGCTGTAGGCCCCCATCCCGTAGAACGCCACGTGCCCGAAGGAGACGTAGCCCGTGAGCCCCGAGATCAGGTTCCACGACTGCGCCAGCGCGATCCACATGAAGAGCTGCAGCATGACGCGGACGCCATAGCCGGTCCCCTCGAGCGGGTAGAGCGCGAGCGCGACGACGGCAAGGGCGGCGAGAGCGGCCAGGCCCAACCGCCTCACGAGGCGCGCCCACCGAGAAGACCCGTCGGGCGCACGAGCAGCACGAGGACCAGGAGGATGTAGGCGACCGCCTCGTTGACCTGGGTCGTGAGGAAGAGCGAGGAGACCTGCTCGATGAGCCCCAGCAGGAGCCCGCCGAGCAAGGCGCCCGGGTAGTTCCCGGCCCCGCCCAGCACGATCACCAGGAAGGACTTGAAGGTGTACACCTGCCCCATCTCGGGCTGGATCGCCACCATCACCGCCACGAGCGAGCCGCCCGCGGCCGCCAGCGCCGAGGCCAGCCCGAAGGCGATCATGTGGATGCGCCCGACGTTGATGCCGCACACCTGGG
>JACOVB010000148.1 GCA_016177555.1 Candidatus Rokuibacteriota bacterium | reverse complement strand
GAGCTCCTGGCCGCCCGCGCCCCCGAGGAGGCGCGGGGGATCCTGGACCCGGCCCTCGAGCGGATGCTGGAGGCCGTCCACCGCGACGAGGTGACGTTGAACCAGGTAATGGGCGTTGGGTTCTTGGCGCTCTTCGGGGCGCCCTTGGCCCACGAGGACCACGCCGTGCGCGCCTGCTACGCCGCGCTCCGCATGCAGGAGACGGTGGGGTGGTACGCGGAGGAGCTGCGCCGGACGCAGGGGCTCGACGTCCAGATCCGCGTGGGCCTCAACTCCGGGGCGGTGGTGGTCCGCTCCATCGGCTCGGACCTGCACATGGACTACACGGCGGTGGGCCAGACCACGCACCTCGCCGCGCGCATGGAGCAGCTCGCGCGGCCCGGGACGACCCTCATGACGGCCAGCACGCTGTGGCTCGCCGAGGGGTACGTGGAGGTCAGGCCGCTGGGGCCCGTGCCGGTGAAGGGCCTCGCCGAGGCCATCCAGGTCTACGAGGTCGAGCGCGCCGGCCCCGCGCGCTCCCGGCTCCAGGCGGCTGCCGCGCGCGGGCTCTCGCCCTTTGTCGGGCGCGACAGGGAGCTGGGCACGCTCCGCCAGTCGCTCGACCGGGCCCAGGCCGGCCACGGGCAGATCGTCGCCGTCGTCGGCGAGCCAGGGGTGGGCAAGTCGCGCCTCTTCCGGGAGTTCACGCGCTCGCACCGCGTACGCGGCTGGCTGATCCTCGAGGGCAGCGCGGTCTCGTACGCGCGGCTCACCTCGTACGACGCCGTCGTCGAGCTCCTCCGCGGCTACTTCCAGGTGGGGCAGCGCGACGATGCGCGCACGATCCGCGAGAAGGTCACGGGCAAGCTCCTCACGCTGGACGAGACGCTCAAGGCCGCGCTGCCCGCCTTCCTCGCCCTGCTGGACGTGCCGGTGGAAGACTCCGAGTGGCAGACGCCGGATCCGGCGCTCCGCCGCCAGCGGACCCTGGACGCGGTCACACGGCTCCTCCTCCGCGAGAGCCAGGTCCAGCCGCTGGTGCTCGTGTTCGAGAACCTCCACTGGATCGACGGGGAGACCCAGGCCTGCCTGGACCACCTCGTGGAGGCCCTGCCCGCGGCGCGCATCCTCATCCTCGCCAACTACCGTCCCGAGTACGCGCATGCGTGGGGAGCGCGGAGCTGCTACACGCAGCTCCGTCTCGATCCGCTGCCGCCCGTGACCGCGGGGGCCCTGCTCCGCACCTTGCTCGGCGGCGACGCCTCCCTGGAGCCCGTCACGCGCTTCGTGATCGAGCGGACGGAGGGCAACCCGTTCTTCATCGAGGAGTGCGTCCGCATGCTGATCGAGACGCAGGTCCTCGCCGGGGAGCACGGCGCCCATCGCCTGGCCGGCGAGCTCCCCTCCGTGGCGGTGCCGGCCACGGTGCAGGCGG
Organism: Candidatus Rokuibacteriota bacterium; assembly: GCA_016177555.1. Next base: position 4,906 of record JACOVB010000148.1, on the reverse strand, counting down.
TGATCGCCTCGCGCATCGACCGGCTCGCCCCCGAGGAGAAACGGCTCCTCCAGGCCGCCGCCGCCATCGGCAAGGACGTGCCGCTGGCCCTGCTGCGGGCCGTCGCGGAGCTGCCCGAGGAGGCGCTCGACGAGAGCCTGGCCCGGCTGCAGGCGGGCGAGTTCCTCTACGAGACGGGCGGCTACCCCGACCCCGAGTACACGTTCAACCACACGCTCACGCATGACGTGGCATACGGCACGCTGCTCCAGGACCGCCGGCGCGCGCTCCACGTCGAGATCCTCCGGGCCCTCGAGCGCCTGCATCCCGATCGCCGGACGGAGCTGGCGGAGGTCCTCGCCGAGCACGCCTTCCGCGGCGAGGCGTGGAACGAGGCCGTGGCCCATCTCCGCCGGGCCGGGGCCAAGGCGACGGCGCGCTCGGCCAACGTCGAGGCAGTGGCGTATCTCGAGCGGGCCCTCGCCGCGCTCGGGAAGCTGGCGGAGAGTGAGGAAGTGAGGGCCCAGGGGATCGACGTGCGGCTGGAGCTCAGGCCCCCGCTCCTGCAGCTCGGGCATCTCCAGAGGGTGCTCGCGGTGTCCCAGCAGGCCGAGAACATCGCCAAGCTGATCGGCGACCAGGCGCGCCTGGCCCGCGTGTACAGCTACCTCATCAACTACCACTACCTCAAGGGCGAGCCCGACATGGCCATCGCCTACGGTGAGCGGTGCCTCACCATCGGCGAGGCCGGCGAGGATGCGGCGCTTCAGGCGCTGGCGCGCGGGTACATGGGGTACAGCTACCACGCTCAGGGGCGCTACCGGGAGGCCGAGGCCGTCCTCGCCCGGAACCTCGAGAAGCTCGAGGCCATGCGCGCGGCCGGGGCCGCAGAGGCGCAGACCACGATCCCCTACGTGAGCTCCAGCGGCTGGCTCGCCTTCACCCTGGCGGAGCTGGGTGACTTTGATCAGGCGCGTACGTACGCGGACATGGCGGAGCGGGCCGCCGAGGCCGCGCGTCACGCCTACGCCCAGGCCATTGCCTGGACCCTCGGCGGGCTCGTGGCCCTCACGCGCGGCCACCTGGACCGGGCCTTGCACCTCCTGGAGAAGAGCCTCGACACCTGCCAGAGCGCCGAGCTCACGGTGTGGCAGCCCATCCCTTCGTCGCTGCTCGGGCTCACCGAGGTGCTCCTCGGCCGCCATGACGAGGGGCTGCGTCTCCTGGAGGACGGGGTGGCCCGCAGCGAGGCGGTGGGAGTGAAGGCGTACCTGGCGCTCTGGACGGTGCAGCTCGGCGAGGGACTCGTGGCCGCGGGCCAGGCCTCGCGCGCACTGGCGGTGGCCGAGACGGCCCTGAATCTGGCGATCGCGCACAAGGAGCGCGGCCACCAGGCGCGAGCGCTCCGGCTCCTGGGTGAGATCGCCCTCGTCGGCGATCCGCCGGACCTGCCGAGGGCTGAGCGGGACCTCGACCAGGCCATGGCGCTGGCCGCGGAGCTCGGCATGCGCCCGCTCGTCGGACGGATCGAATTCGGCCTCGGCCAGCTCCACCTCAAGAAGGGCAGCCGTGCCCAGGCCGAGGATCACCTGATCGCCGCACTGGCCCTGTTCCGCGCGCTCGACATGCGCTTCTTCGCGGCGCAGACGATGGCGGCGCTCAAGCGGCTCGGGCACATCTTCGTGGTGGCTCACCAGAACCTCGGTCTCTACGAGTTCCTCAAGGAGAGGTTCTCGGGGGATCGCGAGGTCACGGTGGTGCTGGACCGGCGGGGGGACGACCGCCGGAGGAGCCGGCAGCCTGCCGCCGCCGAGCGCCGCCGGGGCGAGCGCCGCCTGCCACCCTCCTTCGACAGCGCCCTGCGCGTCCGCGGACTGGTCGTGCTCCCGCGCGCCGGAGGCTGATGCGCGCCCGCTCGGCGTCCTCGCGGGTTCGCTTCTGCTCGTCTGTCCGCTTGCAGCGTTCCCGGCCGACGGCTGCGCGAGATCGGGCGTGCGCGCCCGAGCGTCGCCGGGCTGCGTGAGCTCGAGCGGCGCGAGGCCGCGATGGCGGTAGGGCCCCTGGCGGCCGTCCGTCCCGCCCGCGTGATATCATCTCGCGCGGGAGCCGTTAGCTCAGCTGGTAGAGCACCTGCCTTTTAAGCAGGGGGTCGCTGGTTCGATCCCAGCACGGCTCACCACTTCTTCTCGCGCACTTCCACGACACGCCCGTCACCCAGCGTGGGCGCCAGTGCCGGTCTTGGTCCCGCGCCGCGCCCGATCTCGGGGAGCCACCGGAGCCGGCGCTGGGCGGCCAGCCTGGGTTCCACAGCCCCTGCCTCCGGCGTGGCACGGCTGGCCCGGATCATGGCACGGCTGCCAGGGTTCGTCTGATCGCTTCGCGCTCCTGCACGCGCGTGGCTCTGCGCGCTCACGCGCACCAGCGCGCAGGTCCCGGGTGCGCACCCGCTCCCCCGTCTCTCAGGCCCCCGGCGTGAGGATCCGGTCCCAGTCAGCCGCGCGCGAGAGCAGGCGGGGCCCCGACTCGGTGATCAGCACCAGGTCCTCGACGTGGTACTTCTCCACGCCGGGCACCATGTGGTTCGGCTCCATGGCCATGCACATGCCGGGCTCGAGGACGGCCTTCTCGCCGGGACGGAGCAGGGGGTACTCATGCAGGCCGATGCCGATGGAGTGGCCGATATGCGGGCGCACCATGGGCCAGCCCCGCTGCTCCCACGCGCGCTTGTGGGAGTAGTAGACGTCCTCGCAGGGCACGCCGGGGCCCATCATCTGGATGAGCCGCTCGTGCTCCTCCCAGATCGCCTTGTAGAGGTCCTCCTGCTCGGGCCTGGGCCGGCCGACGCACACCGTACGCGCCAGGTCCGAGTAGTAGCCTCCCGGGAAGATGCCGCCGAAGTCCGTGCGCATGAGGTCACCGCGCTGGATCACGTAGTCGCCGGCCCGGTGGTGAGTGGTGAGGGTGTTGAGCCCGGCCGCGAGCACCTGGAAGGCCTGGTACTCGGCCCCGTTGCGCACCAGCGCTGCGGAGAGCGCCACGCCCACCTGCCGCTCGGTCATGCCCGGGCGCGCTGCCTCGAAGGCCTCGCGGATCGCCCGCTCGGTGGCCTGGGCAGCCTGCTCCATGCGCGTGATCTCGTCCGGCGTCTTGATGGCGCGCACGCGGTCGAAGAGGGGCCCCACCTCGGCGAAGCGCGCGCGGGGCAGGAGCCCGGCGAGCTGCTCGAAGTAGTGGGCGGTGAGGAAGCGCTTCTCGATCCCGATCATGCCCTGGGCGGCGCCCTGCGCGGTGAGCGCCTGGACCAGGTGCTCCATGGGCGATTCCTTGTACTCGATGTAGCCGCGCAGGTCCGGGATCCAGGAGTCGCGCCGGGCCTGAGTCTGCTCGTTGGTGCAGACGATGTAGACCGGCTCGCCGTGCTTGGGCCAGGCGACCAGGGCCAGGCGCTCGGGCAGCGTGCGCTGCGTGTCGATCACCGCCTCGGAGAGGTACCAGGTGTTCTCCGGCGAGGCCGCCACGACCACGTCGAAATCGCTCTGGCGCAGGGCGTTCGTGAACCGCTCGAGCTTCACCGCGTCACGCATGACCGCACTCCTTGGGGGTTGACTCGGATTGGACATCACTCTCGGCCGAGGGCCGGGTCCAGCGCGTCGCGGAGGCCGTCGCCCAGCAGGTTGCATGCGAAGACCGCCAGGAATATCGTGAGCCCGGGAAAGGTCGAGTACCACCAGGCGCTCAGCAGGTGCTCGCGCCCCTGCGTCACCAGCGCTCCCAGCTCGGGCGTGGGGGGCTTGGCGCCCAGCCCGAGGAAGGACAGCGAGGCGGTGAGCAGGAGCGCCAGCCCCACGTCCATGGTTGCCTTGATCAACAGCGGCACCCACGAGTTCGGCAGGATGTGCCGCCACAGGACCGTCGCCGCCGGCAGCCCCATCGCGTGCGCGGCCTCCACGTAGGGCTTCACCTTCTCGCCCAGCACCTGGCCGCGCGCCAGCCGCGTGTACTGCGGCCACCAGATGACCATCACCGCGAGCATGGCGTTGCCGAGCCCCGGTCCGAGCAACGCCGTGATGGCCATGGCCATGATGAGCGCCGGGAAGGCGATGAAGATGTCGGCCACGCGCATCACCAGCTCGCTCCACGGGCCGCCGCCGTAGCCCGCGGCGAGGCCGATGGCCGTGCCGGTCGTGCCGCTGACGATCACGACCAGGAGTGCCACGCCGAGCGACAGGCGGGTGCCATGAGCCACGCGGCTCCACACGTCGCGCCCGAGCTCGTCCGTGCCGAAGGGGTGGGCGAGCGACGGCGGCGCCAGGCGCCGGTCGGCGTCGATCCGGTAGGGGTCGTGTCGCGTGACCGCCCCGGGGAAGAGCGCGACCGCCACCAGGGCGAGCAACACGAGGGCGCCCCAGGGCGCGAGCCCACCGCTGCCAAGGAAGCGCCGGCCGGCTCCACGCCGGCTCGGCCCCACGGGTGTCCCGTGGGAGAGGTCGACCGCGGCTTCTCCTGCCACCGCCACCTTCGTCATGGGGCGTGCTCTCGGCGCATCAGCTCGCCGCGCCGCGGATGCGCGGGTCGAGGAGCGAGTAGCTGGCGTCCACCAGCATGTTGAGCGCCGCATAGGCGAGCGTCACGTAAACCACGAAGGCGCTCACCACCGGCAGGTCGAGCTGGCGCAGCCCGTAGAACGCGTAGCGTCCGATGCCGGGCCAGGCGAAGATCGTCTCCGTCAGCACGGCGCCCCCGAGCATGATGCCCACGCGCAGGCCGAAGACCGTCACCACCGGGATCAGCGCATTGCGAAGGGCGTGCTTGTAGACGGTGGCGCGCTCGCCGAGCCCCTTGGCACGTGCCGTCCGCACGTAGTCCCGCCCCAGCACGTCGAGCAGGCTCGCCCGCGTGATTCGCGCCACCGTGGCGATGCTCACCG
>JACOVB010000147.1 GCA_016177555.1 Candidatus Rokuibacteriota bacterium | reverse complement strand
GATCCCCTGGAGCGACCTCGCCCTGACCGCGCTCTCGCTGGGCTGCGTGGGCTACCTCTTCCTGAACTACCAGTACGTGACGACGCGGATGCCCACGGCGGAGCCCCTGAGCCGGGCCGACATGGTCGTCGCAGGCGTCGGCACGCTCCTGGTGCTCGAGGCGACACGCCGGACCATCGGCCTCGCGCTGCCCGTGGTGGCCCTCGGGTTCATCGCCTACGGGCTTGCCGGCCCGTGGCTCCCCGGCGGGCTCGGCCACCGGGGGCTGTCGCTCGAGATCCTCCTCGACCAGACGTACTTCACCACCGAGGGCATCTTCGGGATCCCCATCGGGGTCGCGGGCACCTACGTCATCCTGTTCATCATCTTCGGCGCCTTCCTGGAGAAGTCGGGCGCCGGCCAGTTCTTCATGCACTTCGCCAACGCCATCGCCGGCGGCTCCCGGGGCGGCCCCGGCAAGGTGGCGGTGGTGTCGTCGAGCCTCTTCGGCACGATCTCGGGGTCGGCCGTGGCCAATGTCATGGTGGACGGCTGGCTCACCATCCCCATGATGAAGCGGACGGGGTTCAAGCCGGAGGCGGCGGCGGCCATCGAGGCGGTGGCGTCCACGGGCGGCCAGATCATGCCGCCCATCATGGGAGCCGCCGCGTTCGTGATGGCGGAGTTCCTGGGGGTGTCCTACGCGCAGGTAATGATCGCCGCGGCGATCCCGGCCCTCTTCTACTACGGCGCGCTCTTCGCCGCGATCCACTTCAACGCGATCCGGAGCGGGCTCCGGGGGATCCCGCGCGAGGAGCTCCCGATCCTGGGCCACATCATCATGCGGCAGGGGCACCTGTTCATCCCGCTCCTGATCATCTTCGCGCTGCTGGTGCAGGGATACACGGCCACGTACGCCGCGATCATCTCCACGGCCTCCGTGCTGGTCCTGTCGTGGGTGAGGCCCGAGTCCCGCGTCACCCCCCGCCGGGCCATCGAGGCCCTCCAGGACGGGGCCTTCCAGACGGTGCCCGTGGCCATGGCCACGGCCTCCGCCGGCGTCGTGATCGGCGTGATCCTCCAGACCGGGCTCGCGATCCGGTTCACCAGCTTCCTCGTGAGCGTCGCCGGCGGCAGCCTGCTGATCGCGCTGGCGATCACGATGATCGCCGGTGTCATCCTCGGCATGGGCATGCCGACCACGCCGGCCTACATCATGCAGGCGGCGCTGCTGATCCCGGCGCTGATCAAGCTCGGAGTCGCCCCCATGGCGGCCCACATGTTCGCCTTCTACTTCTCGTGCCTGTCGGCCGTGACGCCGCCCGTGGCGCTGGCCGTGTACGCTGCGGCGTCCATCAGCAAGTCGGGCCTGTGGGGCTCCGGCTGGCAGGCCGTGAAGTTCGCCGCGGCGGGCTTCATCGTGCCCTTCTTCTTCGTCTACTCGCCCCCGCTCCTCTTCTCGGGCTCCTGGGAGGAGATCCTGCTGGCGGTGGTGACCGGAGGCGTCGGGGTCGTGGCGCTGGCCGCGGGCCTGGAGGGCTACTTCATCCGCACCGCCCACTGGTGGGAACGCGTCCTGTTCATCGCCGCCGCCGTCATGCTGATCAAGCCCGGCCTGTACACCGACCTGGCGGGGCTCGGGCTGCTGCTGGTCGCGCTGGGGCTGCAGCGGCTGCGGCCCCGGAGCGCGGTGGCGCTGGCGGTGGGATCGCCCCCGTGAGCCGCGCGGCCCTGGCGGCCCTCACCCTCATCGCGGCGGCGCTGCTGTGCGGGACCGTCGCCTACGGTATCCTGCGCCTCTACGCGTACTGACGGGCCGCCGTGACGCTTCAGCTCCCGCTCGTGCCGCTCCCCTGAGGGCCGGCGGCGCATCCCGAGGGCGATGGGCACCTCCGATCCGCCGACCCCCCCGCCGGAGGCGATCCCGCGGGAATTCGACCGCCAGGTCGTCCTCAGGGACGGGGCGCGTGTCTGGCTCCGCGCTATCCGTCCCGACGACGAGGCGCGCCTGGTGGACCTGTACGGCCGGCTGAGCCACCACACCGCCTACCAGCGCTTCTTCACGGTGCTGAAGCGCCTGCCGCCCGACTGGGCCCACTTCTTCGCCAACGTGGACTACCGGAAGCGGATGGCGCTGGTGGCCGAGCACGAGCATGAGGGCCGGCTCGAGCTGATCGGGGTGGGCCGCTACGAGCCGGCCGACGAGGCGGCCACTGCCGAGGTGGCCTTCGTGGTGCAGGACGGCTGGCAGGGGAGGGGCCTCGGGGCCGTCCTCCTCGACGACGTCACGCGGGCGGGCGAGGCGCGCGGCGTGCTCCGCTTCCGCGCCTTCGTCCTCGCCGACAACGACCGGATGCTGGATCTCCTGACGCGCTTCACCGACGTCCTGGAGCGCAAGCTGGAGGACGGTGTCGTGAGCCTCGTCTTCAGGCGACAGCCCGCTCCGCCGCCAACCGGCTGAGCGCGGGGCGGCCCGTCAGAGCAGCTTTTCCATGATCAGGGTGTCCACCCACTTGCCGTCGAGCATTCCCTGTTCGCGGTAGATCCCGACCCGTCTGAAGCCGAGCCGCTCGTAGAGGGCCACGCCCGACTCGTTGAACGGGAAGGTCGAGAGCACCATCTTGTGGTAGCCGATCTCCCGCGCCAGCTCGACCAGCCGCTCGAGGAGCCGATGGCCCACACCCCGGCCGCGCCACCCCCGGTCGACGTACACGGAGAAGTCGGCCACGTGCTCGTAGGCCTTGCGCGAGTTGAACTGGTTGAGGCTGCCCCAGCCGATGGTGAGCGGGGACCGGGCACCCTCGGGCGCGAGGACCTCGGCCACGATCACGGGGTGGCGGCGGCTTCGCGAGGCCATCCAGTGTCGTCGCTCGGCCGGCGTGCGCAGCTCGGTCTCGAGGGTCGCGATGCGGTCCTCGATCCCCTGGTTGTAGATGAGGCAGATGGCCTCCGCATCTGCCTCGGTGGCGGGGCGCACGCTGACTGCGGGGCTCACCGGGCCGGCTCCAGCTCCCGCGCATCGAGACGGCCCGAGCCGGCCAGCGCCGCGAACTCGTCCAGCGTCTTCCTGATGCCCTCGCGGAGCCCCGTCCGGGGGCGGGGCCCGAGGTCGCGCTGGTAGCCCGTGTCGGCCAGCTCCTCGGGAAAGGGCATCTGTCGCTCCACGTGAGAGAGCCGTCCCCTGGCCTGGGGCCAGGCCTCCTCGATCATGCGCACGACGTCCGCGATCCTGGCCGACTCGCCGTGGAGGTTGTACACCCGGGCGCCGTCCAGCGTCGAGCCGGCTCCGGCGAGGCAGGCCTGGGCCACGTCGTCCGTGTAGACGAGATCTGTGGCGCCGCCCCAGCGGATCTCGAAGGACCGCCCCAGGACGGCGGCCTTCATGGCGAGCGTCGGGTCGGCGGTGAGACCGAAGTCGCGTCCGGGCCCGTATACCGACAGCGGACGGAAGCCAATGGAGGCGATCCGATGCTCCTCCCAGTAGATGCGGGCTGTCTCCTCGTTGGCGACCTTGTAGACGCCGTAATGCGTGGCGGGCTTCGGCGGGGAGTCGTCGGAGAGGGGCCCGGGCCCGTAGAGGTGCGGCGGCCCGAACACGGCGGCCGAGGAGAAGTACGTGACGCGGCGCACCCGGTCCCGATGCACCTTGGCCGCCTCGAAGACGTTGGCCGTCCCCACCACGTTGACGAGCGCCCCCCCCGAGGGATCCTGCCGGCAGAGCGGCACCTGCCAGGCGGCCAGATGGATGATGCGCGTGATGCCGTGGTCGCCCACGGCCCGGATGAGGGCGTCGCGGTCCGCGATGTTCCCTCGCACGAGGACCACCTCGGCGAGCCGCTCGGGCCCCACGACCAGGCGCAGGCGCCACGGGTCATCGCCGAGGTCGTAGCCCACCGGGTGCTCGCCCGCGGCCAGCAGCCGCTTGATGACCCATGCTCCGATGCATCCGAGTGCGCCCGTCACCAGCGTCGCCATCTTTCCTCCACATGGGGCGGGCGCGCGGGCTTCCCTCGGGCCCGCCCCCGCCGGATTCTCGCCCCCGCCTGACGTTCACGCGGCGCGCGGCGCTCCGACCCGTCGCGCGGGGCCGGACGCGGTCAGGCGCTGGCACGGTGCCTCCGCCGCGCCATTTTGGGTATAATGCGGCTCGTGTTCGACAGCAAGCGGTTCTTCGAGGAGTCGTGGCCCAAGGTCTCCCAGGGCTTCGAGTCCGAGGCCGACGCCGAGGCGGAGATCGCCTGGATCGTCGGGCACGCGCGGCCGCCCGCCGCCGGCCGAGTGCTCGACGCCCCCTGCGGCTTCGGGCGTCACTCGCTTGCTCTGGCGCGGCGGGGCTTCGCCGTCACGGGCGTGGACCTGAGCGAGACCGAGCTGGCCCGCGCCCGGGAGCGGGCCGCGGCAGCGGGCGTGACGCTCCGGCTCGTGCAGCAGGACATGCGCGACATGGACTTCTCGGCGGAGTTCGACCTCGCCCTCAACCTCTTCTCGAGCATCGGTTACTTCTCGGACGACGAGGACCGCCTGCTGCTGGACCGGTTCTGCCTCGCGCTCAAGCCCGGCGGAACCTTCGTGCTCGACACGCGGAACCGCGACCACTTCATCCGGAGCTGCGCCGCGGAGGAGACCTACTCCCTGCCGGCCGGCAGGGTCACCATCAAGAACCGCATCGATCTCACGACGAGCCGGGTCCACGGCGAGTGGTGGCTCGAGGATGGACACCGCTGCCTGGGCGAGACCGAGCTCCGCCTCTACGCGGCCCACGAGCTCTACCGCATGCTGCGCCCCGAGCGCTGGTCACGGGTCGAGCTGTTCGGCGGTCTCGACGGCCGGCGCTTCGAGCTCGACTCCGCCCGCCTCGTCCTCGTTGCCACGAAATAACTCCACAACCCTGGGAGCCATATGAAACCGCTCGTCGTCGTCGGTGGCGCCATTCATCCGGACGGGATCGCACAGCTCGAGACCGAGGCCCGCGTCGTCGTCACCGAGGAGACCAGCGAGGCGGGGATGGTCCGCGCCGCCAGGGAGGCCGAGGGGATCCTCTTCCGGATCAAGCCCCCCTGCAGCCGGTCGCTCATGGCGGCCTGCGCCCGGCTCAAGGTCGTCGGGCGTTACGGCGTGGGGCTCGACACCGTGGATCTCCCCGCGGCGACCGAGCTGGGCATTGCCGTCGTGCATGCGCCGGGATCCAACTCCGACTCCGTGGCCGAGCACGCCCTCATGCTGATCCTGGCCTGCGCCAAGCGGACCATCGTGCTGGACCGCATGACCCGCAAGTCGGACTGGTCGCCCGCCCGCTGGAAAGGGCTGACCGAGATCAAGGGCCTGACCCTCGGCATCATCGGCGTGGGGAACATCGGCCGGCGCGTGGCGCGGCTCGGCGCGGCCTTCGGGCTGCGTGTCCTGGGCTACGACCCCTACGTGGCGCCCGATGAGCTGCGCGCCCGGGGCGCCGAGCCCGTGCCGGATCTGGCCACGCTCCTGCGCCAGGCCGACATCGTGACCTGCCACACGCCCCACACGCCCGAGACGCACCACATGATCAACGCCACGACCGTCGCCCAGATGAAGGACGGCGTCATCTTCATCAACACCTCGCGCGGCAAGACCCAGGACGAGGGCGCGCTGCTGGCGGGACTCGGCAGCGGCAAGATCCGCGCGGCCGGCCTCGACGTGTTCGAGGACGAGCCGGTGTCCTCGGACAACCAGCTGCTCCAGCTCGACAACGTCGTGGTCAGCTCGCACATCGCGGGCGTCACCGAGCAGGCGCACCGCAGCATCGGGCTC
>JACOVB010000136.1 GCA_016177555.1 Candidatus Rokuibacteriota bacterium | reverse complement strand
TACGACGCCTTCATGCCGACGCTCTTCCCCGGCAATGTGCAGGAGCTCCTGGACTTCGGGCAGCACGGGTTCATGCTCTCGCGGACCTCGGGGCTCTGGGTCGGCTTCAAGATCGTCACCAACGTGGCCGACGAGACGGGCACGGCCGAGGTCGCCCCGGAGCGCATCGCGCCCGTGATCCCGACCGTGGAGCTCGACGGCCGCCCCTTCCAGCACCAGATCAACCTGATGCTCATCCCGCCCTTCGGGCTGGACATGGAGCGGACCATCCACGCGGCGCGGCTCGAGCTGGCGCGCCGTTACGCGTGGGAGAACAAGCTCAACCGCCTCGCGGCGCCCACGCCAGATGCCTGGCTCGGCATCCTCACCGCGGGCAAGACGTACTACGACGTGCGCCAGGCCTTGCAGGAGCTCGGGCTCGACGCCGCCGCGCTCCGGCGCTACGGCATCCGCATCCTCCAGATGGGCATGCTCTTCCCGATGGAGCCGCGCATCGTGCGGGAGTTCGCCCAGGGGCTCCAGGAAATCCTCGTCATCGAGGAGAAGCGGCCCTACCTCGAGATGTTCGCGAAGGACCTCCTCTACGGCTCGCCGGACCGCCCCCGCATCGTCGGCAAGCAGGACGAGGAGGAGCGGTCGCTGCTCCCGCTGACCGGCGAGCTCGACTCCGACCTGATCGCGCGCGCCATCGCCAAGCGGCTGGCCCGCAAGGCCCGCATCGAGTCGGTGGAGGCGCGGATCCAGCGGCTGGACGAGCTCAAGGCCCGCCCGCGGGCGCTCACGCTGGCGCGCACGGCGTACTTCTGCTCCGGCTGCCCTCACAATCGCTCGACGGTGGTCCCCGAGGGCAGCGTGGCGGCGGCGGGCATCGGCTGTCACGGCATGGCCATGGGCATGAACCGCGGCATCGTCGGCGTCACCCACATGGGGGGCGAGGGGGCGCAGTGGGTCGGCGTCGCGCCCTTCACCGAGACGCCGCACCTCTTCCAGAACATCGGCGACGGCACGCTCTTCCACTCGGGCGGCCTCGCCATCAACTACGCCGTGGCCTCCGGGGTCAACATCACCTACAAGATCCTCTACAACGGCGCCGTGGCCATGACGGGCGGTCAGGACGCGGCGGGGGCCTTGCCGATCCCGGCCCTCACGCGCAGGCTCGAGGCCGAGGGCGTGAAGCGCATCCTCGTCACGACCGACGCCCCCGAGAAGTACCGCGGCGTCTCGCTGGCGGGCATCGCGGAGGTCTGGCACCGCGACCGGCTCATCGAGGCGCAGTCGGCGCTGGCCGCGATTCCCGGGGTCACGGTGCTTCTTCACGACCAGCAATGCGCGGCCGAGAAGCGCCGCCTGCGCAAGCGCGGCAAGCAGGCCGAACCGCAGACGCGCGTGTTCATCAACGAGCGGGTGTGCGAGGGATGCGGCGACTGCGGGAAGAAGTCCAACTGCCTCTCCGTCCAGCCGGTGGAGACGGAGTTCGGCCGCAAGACCCAGATCCACCAGTCCTCCTGCAACAAGGACTACTCGTGCCTCCTGGGCGACTGCCCCGCCTTCCTCACGGTGGAGCCCGTGGGCCCGGCACCGCAGAAGGAGCGGCGGCTGACGCCGTTGGAGGCCGAGCTGCCCGAGCCGGCGCTCACAGTCCAGGCCGACGGCTTCGCGCTGCACATGATGGGGATCGGCGGGACGGGCGTCGTCACCGTCAGCCAGATCCTCGGCACGGCGGCGATGCTCGACGGCCGGCACGTGCGAGGGCTCGACCAGACGGGGCTCAGCCAGAAGGGCGGGCCCGTGGTGTCGGACCTCAAGATCGCCGCCCGTCCCATCGAAGGCGCCAACAAGGTGTCGGCCGGCGGAACCGACCTCTACCTGGGCTTCGACCTGCTGGTCGCCGCCGACTCCGGCAATCTCGACAAGGCCGACCCGGGCCGCACGGTCGCCGTGGTCTCCACCAGCCAGATCCCCACCGGGCAGATGGTCGTGGACACCGCGGTGCACTTCCCCGAGCTCGGCAGCACGCTGCTGAGCATCGACCGGGTCTCGCGGAAGGACGAGAACGTCTACCTCGACGCCGGGGCCATCGCCGAGGGGTTGTTCGGTGACCACATGGCGACCAACCCGCTGATGCTGGGCGCCGCCTATCAGGCCGGGGCCCTGCCTATCTCGGCCGCCTCCATCGAGCAGGCGATCCGGCTGAACGGGGTGTCGGTGGAGATGAACCTCCTGGCCTTCCGCTGGGGGCGCATGGTGGTGGTGGACGCCAAGCGCGTGGAGGCCGCGGTCCGCAAGGCCACCGGCCGCGAGATCGAGACCCGGGCGCTCTCACCGGAAGCGCAGCGGCTGGTGGACGCGGCCGGCGTGGAGGGGGAGACCCGGCGGCTCCTGGAGATGCGGGTGCCCGAGCTGATCGAGTATCAGAGTGTGAGCTACGCCCGCCAGTACACCGACTTCGTCGCCAGGGTCGCCCGAGCCGAGGCCGAGCGGGTGCCCGGGGGCACGGGGCTCAGCGAAGCCGTGGCCCGGCATCTCTTCAAGCTCATGGCCTACAAGGACGAGTACGAGGTGGCGCGCCTGCATCTGGATCCGGCGCTTCGCGCCGAGCTCGAGGCCAGGTTCGGCCAGGCGATCACCTCCCGGTGGCACCTGCACCCGCCGCTTCTCCGGGCGCTCGGGCTCAAGAAGAAAGTCAAGCTCGGCTCGTGGTTTGCCCCGGCGCTCCGGCTCCTGCGCGCCATGAAGGGGCTGCGCGGGACGGCGCTGGACCCGTTCGGCCGGGCCGAGGTGCGCCGGGTGGAGCGGGCCCTCCCGGGCGAGTACCGGGCGATCATCGAGACCGTCTTGACAATGCTCGCCCCGGCGACCCACGATACCGCGGTGGCCATCGGGGAGCTGCCCGACCAGATCCGCGGCTACGAGGCCATCAAGCTCGAGAACGTGAAGCGATTCCGGGACGCGGCACGGCAGCTCATGGCGACACTCAACTGACGGAGGGGGCAGAACCGTGAGACGGCTCCTGGTGATGATCGTGAAGTAAACGTAGGGATTGCCCCGCTCAGCGTCGGGGTGCCTCGCCTCCCGAGCCCGGGAGCTGGATCAGCGGCGTGGCGTTGCCGCCGAGCATGTACTGTGGCAGCCGCCCGTCCCATCGCGCCAGGTACTGCTGCTGAATGAGCACCGGCGTCAAGGAGGCGGAGACCCGGGCGTTGTACGTGCCCTCGGCCTCGCCCTTGACGCGCAGGGCGTCGGCGACCCCTTTCGCCTCGGCCAGCGCGGCGTCGCCCTTGCCCTTGGCCTGAGCCGCCACGATCTCGGCCTGCCGCTGCGCCTGGATCAGCTCGTAGCGCTTCTGCTCGGCCTTCTGCTCCTCGATCTGCTTGGCCTCGATGGCCTTCTCGTAGTTGGGATCGAAGCGGATATTGGCCAGCGCCGCCTCCTTCATCTCGATCCCGTACTTGGCGAGCCACGTGGTGAACTCCTCGTGAGGCGTGCAGGGGCGGGCGCGCTTCCCGGATGTTCGGGACTTGGCGCCATTGACACCATTGTGTCACCGTGGGACGCTCGGCCGAGGAGGAGACAGGGATGGCGCGCCCCATGGAGTCTCAGGCGAAGCGGCCGCGGATCAGCGTGGACGTGCGCCCCGAGGTGCGACGCCGCCTCCGCCTGGCGGCGGCCAAGCGGGACCTCACGATCCGGCAGTACGTGCTCGAAGCCATCGAGGAGCGGCTCCGGGAGGATCTCGGGGACGAGGGCGAAGGCCTGCGGGCGCTGACCGCGCAGGCCGACCCCGTGCTGGCGGAGCTCTGGGATAACCAGAAGGATTCGGAGTATGACCGCGTGCAGCCGAGGTGACGTCGTGCTCGTGGGCTTCGTCTTCTCCGACGAGTCCGGAAGGAAGCTCCGCCCCGCGGTCGTCATCAGTTCGGCGCCCTACCACCGGGCACGGCCGGCGGTGGTCGTCGCGGCCGTCACGAGCAACGCGAGGCGGCGACTCCCGGGAGACCACTCGGTTGCCGATTGGAAGGGGGCCGGCCTCCTCTTTCCCTCGGTCGTGACCGGCGTCCTGCGGACCATCACGCGCTCCATGATCGACCAGAGGCTCGGCTCCCTGGCGAAGGCGGACCGCGACGCTCTCGACCGGGAGCTGCGCCGGGCGCTCGGCCTGTGAGGCGTCGCGGCCGTCTCTTCCGGAAGTACGTCGCCCTCTTCGTGACGCTGGTCAGCGGAGCGCTCCTGGCCAGCGGGCTCATCGAGATCTACTTCTCTTACCAGGAGAACAAGGCCGCCCTGGTGGCCGTCCAGCGCGAGAAGGCCACGGGCGCGGCCTCGCGCATCGAGCAGTTCGTCCGCGAGGTGGAGCGCCAGATCGGCTGGACCACCCAGCCGGTGCTGGCCGCCCGCGGGAACGCGCTGGACCAGCGCCGCTTCGACTTCCTCCGGCTCCTGCGCCAGGTTCCCGCCATCACCGAGGTGAGCCACCTGGACGCGTCGGGCCGGGAGCAGCTCCGCGTGTCGCGGCTGGCCATGGACGTGGTGGGCAGCCAGGCCGACTTCTCGCGGGAGCCGCGCTTCCTCGAGCCCAAGTCCGGGAAGGTCCACTTCGGCCCCGTGTACTTCCGCAAGGAGTCCGAGCCGTACATGACCATTGCCATGCCGCAGAGCGGGGGCGGCGGCGTGACGGTGGCCGAGGTCAATCTCAAGTTCATCTGGGAGGTGGTCTCCCAGATCAAGATCGGCAAGGCGGGGCAGGCCTACGTGGTGGATTCGCGCGGCCAGCTCATCGCGCATCCGGACATCAGTCTGGTGCTCCAGAAAACCGACCTTTCGTCCCTCGCCCAGATCCGGGCTGCGCTCGCGGGGCCGCCGCAGCCGGGCGAGACGAAGGACGAGGTGACGATCGCCGCCGACCCCCGCGGCACGCAGGTGCTGACCGCCCACGCGGCGGTGGGGTCGCTCGGCTGGTCGGTCTTCGTGGAGCTGCCGCTGGAGGAAGCCTTCGCGCCGCTGTACGCCTCCAGTGTACGGACCGTCGTGCTCCTCGTCGTGGGCCTCGTGCTCTCGCTGCTCGCGAGCCTCGTCCTCGCGCGGCGCATGGTGACGCCCATCCAGGCGCTCCAGGCCGGGGCGGCGCGCATCGGCGCGGGCGAGCTGGGCCACCGCATCGAGGTGCGCACGGGCGACGAGCTGGAGGCTCTCGCCGACCAGTTCAACACCGCGGC
>JACOVB010000135.1 GCA_016177555.1 Candidatus Rokuibacteriota bacterium | reverse complement strand
GGACGGTGTCCTCCTTGCTGGCGACGACGCGGCGGGCGCGCCCCAGGTCGGTGACCTGGGTGTTCTCCAGCTTGCGCCCCATGTCCTCGGTGATGAAGGTGCCGCCGGTCAGGATGGCGATGTCCTCCAGCATGGCCTTGCGCCGGTCGCCGAATCCGGGCGCCTTCACCGCGGCGCACTGCAGCGTGCCGCGCAGCTTGTTGACCACGAGCGTGGCCAGGGCCTCCCCCTCCAGGTCCTCGGCAATGATGAGGAAGGGCTTGCCCACCCGGGCGACCTGCTCGAGCAGCGGCAGCATGTCCTTCATCACGCTCAGCTTCTTCTCGTGGATGAGGACGAGCGCGTCCTCGAACACGACCTCCATGCGCTCCGCGTCGGTCACGAAGTACGGCGACAGGTAGCCGCGGTCGAACTGCATGCCCTCGTCCACGTCCTGCGCGGTCTCGGCGGACTTGGACTCTTCCACGGTGATGACCCCGTCCTTGCCCACCTTCTCCATGGCCTCGGCGATCAGGCTGCCGATGGTCTTGTCGTTGTTGGAGGCGATGGAGGCGACCTGGGCAATCTCCTTCTTGTCCTTGGTGGACTTGGACATCTTCTTCAGCTCGTCGACCACCGCATCCACGGCCTTGTCGATGCCGCGCTTGAGCCCCATGGGGTTCGCGCCGGCCGTGACGTTCTTGAGCCCTTCGCGGACGATGGCCTGGGCCAGCACGGTCGCCGTGGTGGTCCCGTCGCCGGCGATATCGGAGGTCTTGGAGGCCACCTCCTTGATCATCTGGGCCCCCATGTTCTCGTAGTGGTCCTTGAGCTCGATCTCCTTGGCGACCGTCACCCCGTCCTTGGTGATGGTCGGGCTGCCGAACTTCTTGTCGATGACCACGTTGCGCCCCTTGGGGCCCATGGTGGCCTTGACGGCGGACGCCATGACGTTGATCCCGCGGAGCAGGGCGGCGCGAGCCTCGTCACTGAACAGGACTTGCTTTGGCATGCTCGTTCTCCTCCTCGATCACTTGATGGAATTGACCGAACGTGAGGTCCGGTCGGGTTGGCTGGGCGCGCTCGGCTCGGCTACTCGATGATGGCCAGCACGTCCTCTTCCTTCATGATCAGGTACTCCTCGTCCTCGACCTTCACCTCGGAGCCCGAGTACTTGCCGAAGAGGATGCGATCGTGGGCCCTCACGTCCAGGGGGATCTTCTTGCCGTCCTCGTTCACCCTCCCGTTGCCCACCGCGATGACCTTGCCCTCCTGGGGCTTCTCCTTCGCCGTGTCGGGAATGATGATGCGGCCCTTCTTGGCGTCCTTCTCTTCCTCGCGCTTGACGAGGATCCGGTCGTGCAACGGACGAATCTTCATGGTCAATCCGCCTCCCGATTGTCAGATGTTGGCCCTGGTGGCTGATCCCGCGGTTTACGGGGCCTTAGCACTCAACCACTTCGAGTGCTAACAGTAGTTGCCGATGAGCCGGAAGTCAAGCGAGGAAAGATCTACCAAGCCATTTTCTTGAATGGGCTAAGCCCAGCGCGCTGGTGTGCCAGGTTGATTCCTCTTCCCGAGGCGTCCAGATGGCCTTCCCTGGCGCGTAGTTGCTGGCCGGGGCGGGCCTGTCTCGGGAGGCAACAGCCTGGCGGGAACGCGAGGCCCGCATCCCACCGCCGCCCGTCGCCGTCCAGGGAGACGTGGAGGACGCGCCCGGGCAGGTAGGGGGCAGGGTCGGGAGACTGATCAGAACTCGAGGCGGACCCCGCCGGTGAAACTGTGGGAGGTCACGCCCCGGAGGCCGAGCACGGTATCGTAGTTGAAGAAGGCCGCGATCCCGTGCCCGAGCTGGGCGGAGAGGCCGGCCGCGAGGGCGAAGAAGTCCCGATCCGGGTCGTCCGTGGGGACCGAGAAGAACGTGTCGAAGGGATCGTCGGCGAACTTGGCGGTGATCCGCCGCTTGCTGTCCAGGAACTCGTGGCGCCATTCCACGCGCACGGACGGCACGAGCACGGCGATGGGGGTGCTGAGGGGCCGCGCGATCTGCCCCCCGAGCGCCTGCTGGAGCGAGAAGGCGTCCTGGCTCTTGACCGTGAGGTTGAATCCGGACGCTCCGCTCTCCGTGTAACCGCCGATGTGGAGGCCGACGAACTCCAGCCGGAGGAACGGCGTCACGGTGAAGCCTGCCGGGCGGAACTCGTAGCCCGTCCCGACGTTCATGGTGTACTGCGGGCCGTCCGTGTTGGCCTGGGCCGTCCGGTCCACCGCCGCGGCGCCAGCGCCGTAGGAAATCCGTCGGGTCATGTCGTAGGTGTTCCAGGCGAAGCCGGCCAGCAGATCGACGTAGAGGGCGTCCCAATAGCTGGTGGCGTACAGCGAGAGGCCGTAGCGCTGAGTGTCGGAGTCGCCGAGGCCCGCCTCGAAGTCGGTGGTCGTCCTGGAGTAGCTCGCCGCCAGTCCGGCCACGAGGCTGTCCGTGAACCGGTAATCCACGCCCGCCGTCGCCAGGCCGGCCTCGAAGTCGAAACCGCTTTCGCGCGCGGTCCCATCCTTGTCGCCGAAGCCAAACGATCCGTTGACGAACGCCCCGAGCCCCCCGGCGCTGCCCGGTGCATCGGCGCTGGCGCCGCCTCCTCTGCCGTCGAGCCCGAGGGGCCGGGAGCTGGCGACGGCCGTGCCGTCTATGTCGAGCCGCAGGTCGCCAGCGGTGATGCCCCGTGCACCCTGGCGCAACGCGCTCAGGCGCCCGGCGATGGCGCGGGAGGGGTTGGCCTCGACGTTGAACGCCGGCCGTCCCTGCGCGGCCGCTTGCTCAGGCGTGAGGAGCCCAAGAGCGTTCGCGAGCTGGTCGTTGGTGAGGCCGAGCGAGAACGCGGTCGGCCCCACGCCCTGGAGCGCGTTGGCCGTCTGGCGCATCTCGCGGCAGCGCCTCGTCAGGTCACCGGTGGCCGAGTCCTGGGTGGCGAAGCCCGCGGCCAGCAGCTTGGGGCAGACGACGTCGATGGCGGCAGCCATGGATCGCTGGGGAGGCGTGAGACCTGGCGCGAGGACCAGCTCCCCGGCGGCGGCCGGGCCCAGCGGCAGAACGGAGACGCAGAGGAGCATCAGGGCCGCGCGCACTGCAGAGCGGCGCGTCGATCTCATTGTTTCCCCCTCGCCAGGCTCGATTTCTCCCGGCAACGTGCCCGGCTGCCGGTCACGAATTGCGCCTGACTCTACTATGGGAGATGGGGCGCTGCAAGAGAATAGGCAACATCAAGCCCCTATGCCGGCACCGGGCTCGCGCTCGGCCGACCGCCCGGCCGGCCCGCCCCCGGCGACACCCCAGAGCGGCAGATGAAGGCGCTCCCCGGCTCGCGGCCCGCTCGGGTCCGTCAGCGACACCTCACGAGCCGCCGCGGCGGACGCGCGCCGAGCCGCCTTGCGCCTCAGGCCGGGGTGTGGGTGAAGGGGAGCGCGGTATAGCGCGCGCGCGTGGGCTCGATGACGAGCACCACACGCTGGGAGGGGTTGGTCCGCCACGGAAACGGCTTGCCGGTGTACTTGCGCGAGATCCGATCGATGATCGCGAGATCGGGATCGGGCCGCCGCTCCACGACGCGGCCCCGGATCTGCGCCTCGAGGTAGGGGTTGCGCTGTCCCACGATGGACAGCCCGACCCGGCTGTCGCGCCCCGTGTTGCGCGCCTTGAGCGAGCCCTCGCCCGTGCCCACCAGGATCCGCTCCCCCTCGAGGTCCACCCACACGGGCGCCACCTGGGGCGAGCCGTCCGGCATGAGCGTGGCGAGATGAGCGAAGTTGGCGCCGCGCATCAGCGCCTTGATCTCCTCCGAGAGCGTGGTGGGCATGATCGCAGTTCCCTCCCGGCGCGGCAACGGCCTAACCGCGCGCCTTCTCGAGCGCCCGGCGCATGCGCTCGAGCCCTTCCGTCAGGGTCGAGCGCGGGCAGGCGAAGTTGAGCCTGACGAACCCGTCGCCTCCGGTCCCGAACGTCTTCCCGTCGTTGAGACCGACGCGGGCCTCCGCGAGGAAGAAGGTGTACGGGTCCGCGCCCGGGAGGCCGGCCTCGCGGCAGTCGATCCAGGCCAGATACGTCGCCTCGGGCGCCACCACGGAGCAGCCGGGCAGTTGCGTCTTGACGTACTGGACGGTGAAGTCGCGGTTGGCCTGGAGATAGCGCAGCAGCGCCTCGAGCCAGGGGCCGCCGTCCCGGTAGGCGGCGAGCGCCGCCGTGTAGCCGAGCACGTTCACCGTCTGGACCAGGTCCACGCGCGCGGCGACAAACCTCTCCCGGAGGGCCGCGTCGGGGATCACGGCGATCGAGCACTTGAGCCCGGCCAGGTTGTAGGTCTTGCTGGGCGCCATGAGCGTGATGGTGCGGGCCTCGACCTCTGGAGCCAGGGAGGCGATGGGGACGTGCCGCCGGCCGTCGAAGGCCAGGTCGCAGTGGATCTCGTCCGCGCAGATCACCAGATTCCGGCGGAGACAGATCTCGGCCATGCGCGCGAGCTCGTCCCGCGTGAACATGCGGCCGGTAGGGTTCTGCGGGTTGCAGAGGAGGAAGACGCGCGTCCGGTCCGTGATCGCGCCCTCGAAGGCCTCCCAGTCCACGGAGTAGCGGCCGTCGGGCCGGCGCGCGAGCGGAGCCTCGTCGCGGCCGAGGCCGATATTCCCGGGACAGCGGAGGATCGGGGGGTAGGCGGGCACGTGCACGAGGACGCCGTCGCCCGGGGAGGCACAGGCCCGGCACGCGAGGTTGAAGCCGGGGATGACGCCGGGCAAGAGGACGATGGCCTCCGGGGCCACGCCCCAGCCGTAGCGCTTCTGGAGGCGGTCCACGACGACCTCATGAAACTCCGGCTGCTCGAGGACATAGCCGAACACGCCGTGCTCCACGCGCTCGGCCAGCGCCCGGATCACCGGCTCGGGTGCCGGGAAGTCCATGTCCGCCACCCACATGGGCAGCACATCGCCGTCGTACTTGCGCCACTTGTTGCTCTCCGTGTGGCGCCGGTCGATCACCCGATCGAAGTCGTAGGACATGCGGATCCTCCCGGCCCCCGAGGGTACCTCGCCCGGGCGGCCCGTGGGTAGCGAGAAGTTGACACCGCCTCAGGGAGCAGGATGTACTACCGTAACGGCAATGACGCCGCGTCCTCGCAAGTCGCCCCCGCGCCGGCGTGCCGCCTCTCCCGCCGCCGCAACCCGCAAACCCGTGCCGGCCCCCGCGCCGGCAGGCCCGCTCGAGGCGCTGGCCCGCGTGGGCGCCGAGCTGGCCGCCACGCTCGACGTGGCCCAGGTGACCGACCGCGTGGCCCATGCGGCGGTCGAGATCCTCGGCGCCGCGCGGTCGGCCGTGTACCGGCTCGAACCGGCCTCCGGGGCCCTGGTCTGCGTCGCCGAGGCCGCCCCGAAGGGCAAGAGGCTGCTGCCGTGGATCGGCCAGACGCTTCCCGCGGGCACCGGTGTCTCGGGTCGAGCGGTGGCCCAGCGTCGGGTGGTCTGGTGCCCGGACCAGCTGGCCGACCCCGATCTGCGGCTCCCCGGATGGGCGGTCGATCGCATCCAGCGGGAAGGCTACCGCTCCGGAACCGCGGCCCCCCTCATGGTGCAGGGGGAGGTGCTGGGCACCCTCTTCCTCGGCGATGCCTCCGGCCGCGCGCTCCCCGAGAGGGGCCTCCGGGTCCTGGCGGCCTTCGCCGATTTGGCGGCGCTGGCCATCCACACGGCCGAGCTCGGCGGGCGGCTCGGCGAGCGGCTGGAGCGCCTGCGCGCGTTGACCCGGCTCAACGAGTTGCTCGTCTCGTCGCTGGACGCCGATGAGATCCTCGGCGAGATCGCGCGCGCCGCCGCGGAGCTGATGCGCGCCCCTCTCGTGGCCTTCTGGGATGCGGACGAGGTCGCGCGCACCCTCACGGTGCGCGCGGTTGCCGGCGAGCTCGCCGCCGAGCCCTACCCGCTTCGCCAGCTGCGCTACGGTGAGGGTGGGGT